>JAQGKB010000047.1 GCA_028290345.1 Hyphomicrobiales bacterium
CTGCAACTGGCTGAACCGCATCTTGCCCCGTGCCAGGTGCGCCACGACCAGCACCGTCCACTTGTCGCCGATCAGCCCAAGAATTTCGCTAACCGGCCGGTATTCAACCGGAAAGTGCGTCGTATCCGTTTTCAAAATATTCACCATCGCCTGTGCAACCGCCGTGCCCAAGGCGGTCCGATGCAAGCCGATATGGTCGCCGGCACAGCTGGTGTCTAGCCCGAAAAGCAAAAGGCAGGTCCTCGCGGGCCCGCCTTTTTTGGCAGCATAGTCACTAAATCCAGTCGTGCGGCCTTACTTGGTCGTTCGGCCTTACTTGGGGGCCAGAACCATCACCATCTGGCGGCCTTCCGAGCGGGGGCTCGATTCGACCTTGGCCTTGGGCTCCATGGTGTCCCGCACCTTGAGCAGCAGTTCCATGCCGAGTTCCTGGTGGGCCATTTCGCGGCCGCGGAAGCGCATCGTCACCTTGACGCGATCGCCCTCTTCGAGGAACCGCATCACCGCCTTCATCTTGGTCTCATAATCGTGCGTATCGATATTGGGGCGGAGCTGGATCTCCTTGACCTCAATGACCTTCTGCTTCTTGCGCGCTTCGGCCGCCTTCTTCTGGGCGGAATATTTGAAGCGGCCAAGGTCGAGGAATTTTCCGACCGGCGGCACGGCATTGGGGGAGATCAGGACAAGGTCATAGCCTTGCTCCTGCGCCAGCGCGATGGCGTCGCGGGTGCGCATCACACCTTTGTTTTCGCCTTCAGCGTCAATAACCTGCACGTCGGGGCTGGAAATATCCTCGTTTGAGAGCGGCCCATCCTTCTGGGGCGCAACGGGTCTCATGGGACGACGAATGGCAACGATCCTTGTGTTGACTCGGGGAGTGTCTGAAATCCTGCCTAAAATCGTTACTCGCCCAAAAGAAGTCAACTGCCAAACGGCAATGAATCAAAGACGGTGAGCAGGACCGTCGGCGCCGTGCAAGGTTGCACGCAACGAGGCCGGGGGCTAGAGCATGGCTCAAATCAAGCTCAATGGCGCAGGCTCACGTGTCCGAAATCGAAAGCATCACTATTCCCGTCGGCAGCGGCGCGGCGGAACGGCCGATCGCCATCGAACGGCGGGCCGGCGGAACGCCAGGTCTGTTCTGGCTCGGCGGCTTCCGCTCCGACATGGCCGGCGGCAAGGCCATGCGGCTCGATCGCTTCGGGGCCGAACACCAGCTGGCGGTGACCCGCTTCGATTATTCCGGCCACGGCCGGTCGGGCGGGGATTTTCTAGAGGGCAGCATCAGCCGCTGGCTCGAGGAGGCCCTGGCTGTGTTCGCGCTGACCGGCGGGCCGCAGATCCTCGTCGGTTCATCGATGGGTGGCTGGCTGGCGCTGCTGCTCAATCGTGCCCTGCGGCAAGCGGGGACACCACGGGCCAAGGCCATCATCCTGATCGCGCCCGGCATCGACATGACGCATGACCTGATGCCGCAGCGGTTTACCGACCTGCAGAACAAGCAGATGGCCGAGACCGGGCTGGTGCTGCGGCCGTCGCAATATTCGGACGAGCCCTACCCGATCACGGCAAAGCTGCTGCAGGATGGGGCCAAGCACCTGCTGTTCACCGGGGTAATCGAAACCGGGTGTCCGGTGACGATCCTGCAGGGCGGGCGCGATCCGGACGTGCCGCAGGCGCATGCGCTCAAACTGGTGCAGCACCTGTTGCTCGATCCGGTGACGCTGACGCTGATCCCCGACGGGGACCATCGCCTCAGCCGCGAACAGGATTTGCTGCTGCTCGACGCGGCATTGCGGCGGGCCATGGAAGACTAGAGCCTGATCCATTCCGATGGAATCGGAATGGGGCTCTACTTTTTGTGGGAGCATGATCTTTTCCGAAAACCGGCGACCACTTTTCGGGACCATGCTCTAGGCGACGGCGAGCCTGGTTTTCTGCGCGCCGCCGGCGTCGAAATTGTCCGGATCGAGCCAGCGCTGATAACCGGCCCTGAGCCCGGGCCAATCGCCATCGAGCATCGCGAACCACGCCGTATCGCGGCTTTCGCCCTTGATGATCATGTGCTGGCGGAAAATGCCCTCGAACTGGAAGCCGAAGCGCTGGGCAGCGCGGCGCGACGGTTCGTTGAGCGCATTGCATTTCCATTCGAAGCGCCGGTAGCCAAGATCCTCGAAGACGTGTCGCGCCGTGAGATAGACCGCCTCGGTCGCGAGCCGGGTTTTTGCGACACCCCTGCCCCACAGTACCGCCCCAAGTTCGATGCAACCGTGCTCGGGCGTGATCCGCATCAGCGCCTGCCTGCCGCCGGCCCGGCCGCTGGCGTTATCGACCACGGCAAAGTGCAGCGGATCGGCGCTCGCCGCGGCGCCATGCGTCCAATCGGACAGCGCCGCGGCGTCCGTGGGCGGAGTATCGAACAGCCAGCGATAGCGCTCGGCTTCGCCCTCGCCGGCGGTCGCGGCGTGCAGATCGGCGGCGTGTTCGGCCCCGATCGGCTCGAGCCGGCAATATTGACCCAGAAGGGTGATGCGCGCGGGCACGGCCCTGGCGGGCTGCGGCTGATGCATTGCGTGGTTCCTTCAGCCGGGCTGCCCAAGAATGGCCTGCAGGCCTTCGCGGTAGGTGGGATAGAGCAGATCGATCCCCAGTACCTGCCGGATGGCGCGGTTGGAGACGCGTTTGTTATCCGAATAGAACGAGCGTGCCATCGGCGTCATCTCGGCGGTCTCGAACGGGATTTCGGGCGGCGGTTCGAGGCCCAGCAGGTTTGCCGCGTAGGTCACCAGATCCTGCGGCGGGGCCGGCTCGTTATCGGCGAGATTGAACGATCCGGCCAGCAGAACACTGGCCGCCAGCGCAGTGACCCGGCCGATATCCTCGACGTGGATGCGATTGAACACCTGATTGGCCTTGACGATGCGGCGCGCGGTGCCGTCACGCAGCTTGTCGAACGCCGAACGCCCCGGTCCGTAGATGCCGGCCAGCCGCAGGATCAGCAGCGGCACGCCTCGCTGCGCAGCATAGGCCCGCCAAAGTTCCTCGACCTCGACGCGCTGCTGGGAGCGCTTGTTGGCCGGCTTGCAGGCAGCGGTTTCATCGATCCAGTTGCCGCCGAAATCGCCATAGACGCCCACGGTGGAGAAATAGCAGAGCCATTGCAGGTTCGGCGCTGCATCGAGGGTTTCGCGATGAAATCTCAGCACCGGATCGCCCAGTTCATCCGGTGGAATGGAAATGACGACGTGGGAGGCCTTGTGCAAATCCTCGGCCAGGGTAGAGCCGGGCACCAGGCCGTCGAAAACATGGGCGCGGATGGCGGAATCGGCCAAAGCATCGAGCTTTTCCTCGCTGCGCGTGGTCCCGGCCATCGCAATCGCGGGATCGAGCAGCGCGTGCACGGCGCGCGCTGTCGCGAGCGAGGAATAGCCCATGCCGAAAAAGAAGAAATTCATCCTGGGTCCTAAGCCTGCGCCGACAGATCCGCCGACCATTCTGAGCGTACCATAGCGTCGTGTTCCAGTGGGGCAAGACGCTGCGCCAGTTGTGCCGTGACCTCCGGCTGGGCGAGCCGGCGGGTGGCCCAGACCGCGGCGCCGCGGATCAGCGGATCGGGATCGGTCAAGCGCGCTGCAGCCAAGGGGGCAAGGCTTGCGTCGCCGCTATTGCCGAGCGCGATCAGCACATTGCGCAGGAAGCGGGCGTGGCCGAGGCGTTTGATCGGCGAGCCGGCGAAGAGGCTGCGAAAGCCGGGATCGTCCAACGTGGCGAGATCGCTCAGTGCCGGTGATTTGAGATCTTCGCGCGCTTGCAGCTTGGCTTCGCTGGTAGCCTTGGCGAATTTGTTCCACGGGCAGACGGCAAGGCAATCATCGCAGCCATAGATGCGATTGCC
>JAQGKB010000053.1 GCA_028290345.1 Hyphomicrobiales bacterium
ATGGCATCTGGGCGATGGGCGACGTCAATGGCAAGGGCGCCTTCACCCACACATCGTACAACGACTTCCAGATCGTCGCGGCCAACCTGCTCGATGGCAACAACCGCCGCGTCTCCGACCGCATCACGGCCTACAACCTCTATATCGATCCGCCGCTTGGCCGAGTGGGGATGAGCGAAACCGAGGTTCGCGCCAGCGGCCGCAAGGCGTTGAAGGCGGTAATGCCGATGACGCGGGTCGGACGGGCGCGGGAAAAGGGCGAGACCCAGGGTTTCATGAAGATCCTCGTCGATGCGGAGAGCAAGCTGATCCTCGGGGCGGCGTTGCTGGGGATTGAGTGCGACGAGGTCGTCCACTCGGTGCTCGACGTCATGGCCGCCAAGGCGCCCTACACCGTCATCGAACGCGCCATGCATATCCACCCCACGGTGAGCGAACTGATCCCGACACTGTTGGGGGAGTTGAAGCCGCTGGAGTGAGGGGAGCAGCATTGTAGTGGGGCACGTTCGATCGGATCGCCGCCCCATCATTCGTCATCCTCGCGCTCGACGCGAGGACCCAGATTTGTGCCAAGCGCTACCGCACGCAGTCTGGGCCCTCGGGTCGAGCCCGAGGGTGACGTGTTGTGGGGGCAGAGGCCTCATAACGTGGGAGTGCAGTGACGCTCGAACTACTAAGGCGAGGAGCGCGCCCTCCCCCTCCCCAACCCTCCCCACAAGGGGGAGGGTGCCGGGCTGAGTTTGTGTCACCTCCGGAGGCTCATTCACTGGAAAACACCCTCCCCCTTGTGGGGAGGGCTGGGGAGGGGGAGGGTGAGGGCATGGCCGACGCAGCTGCAAAGAGTTCATCGCTCACGAAAGTCATCCTGTTGACGCTCCTCGCCATGCTGGCGTTTGCCGCTAACTCCGTGCTCGCGCGGCTGGCGCTCGGGAGCGGCGGGATGGACGCCGCCGGGTACACCGGCATCAGGCTGGCGGCAGGCGCGGTCGCGCTCGCCGCTATCCTGCTGGCCAGCAACCGGCGGACGGCCAAACTCAACGGCAGCTGGTCCGGTGCCGCCGCGTTGTTTGGCTACGCCATCGCCTTTTCGTTCGCCTATCTGCTGCTCGGCGCAGGGACCGGGGCGCTCGTCCTTTTCGGCAGCGTGCAACTCGGCATGCTGGGCTGGGGTATTCTCAAAGGCGATCGGCCGGGCGCGCTGGAATGGCTGGGGCTGGTGATCGCGTTTGCGGCGCTCGCCTATCTGGTCTCGCCGGGCCTCGTCGCGCCGCATCCGATCGGCGCCGGCTTGATGATCGTGGCGGGGCTGTGCTGGGCGGCCTATTCGTTGTTGGGGCGGGGATCGAAGAGCCCGCTGTCGGATACGGCGGGCAATTTCGTGCGCTGCCTGCCGATCGCCCTGGTGCTCGCGGTCGCCGGTCTTGCCTTGCATCCGGCTACGGCACCGGGGATCGCTTACGCCGTTGCTTCCGGCGCCCTGGCCTCTGGTGTCGGTTACGCGATCTGGTACGCCGCCTTGCCGCACCTGACCCGCACGCGTGCAGCGATCGTGCAGCTTTCCGTCCCGGCGTTGGCAGCCTTTGGCGGCGTGGTCTTCATCGGCGAAGCGATGACGCCCCGGCTCGTCGTCACCTCGGTCGCGATCCTCGGCGGGGTGGGGCTGGCGATCGTCGCCGCCGAGCGCCGCAAGGCCGGCGCGCGCTGATCCACATTGGCGTTTCCAGCTTCGGGGGAATGCACTAGAAAAGGTTCGGGAAGAATAGGCGGGTGAAGCGATGCCGAAGACCGATATTGCGCGGCGGGTTTACAATCACACCTGGAAGCTCGATCCGATCGTGCGCAGCCTGCTCGACACGGATTTCTACAAACTGCTGATGCTGCAGATGATCTGGGGCCTGTACCCGCGGGTCAACGCCACCTTCTCCCTGATCAATCGTACAACCAGCGTGCGGTTGGCGGACGAGATCGATGAAGGAGAATTGCGGGCGCAGCTCGATCACGCGCGCACCTTGCGGTTTTCAAAGAAAGAAATGATCTGGTTGGCCGGTAACAGCTTTGCCGGCCGCACGCAGATTTTCGAGCCGGATTTCCTCGCCTGGCTTAGCCATTTCAAGCTGCCCGAGTACGAACTCGTGCATCGCGATGGCCAGTATGACCTGACGTTTCACGGGCCGTGGATGGAAACCACCATGTGGGAAATCCCGGCCCTTGCCATCATCAACGAGCTGCGCTCGCGCGCGGCGATGAAAGGTTATGGGCCATTCACGCTCGATGTGCTTTACGCGCGCGCCAAGGCGAAGATGTGGAGCAAAGTCGAGCGACTGCAGCAACTGCCCGGCCTCAGGATTTCGGATTTCGGCACCCGCCGCCGCCACAGCTTTCTTTGGCAGCGCTGGTGCGTCGAGGCCTTGAAGGAAGGCATCGGGCCGGCCTTCAGCGGCACGTCCAATGTGCTGCTGGCGATGGACAACGACCTTGAAGCATTGGGCACAAATGCGCATGAGTTGCCAATGGTACTGGCGGCTTTGGCCAAGTCCGAAGCGGAGTTGCGCGCCGCGCCCTACAAAGTGTTGGAGGATTGGCAGCGCTACTATGCCGGCAACCTGCTTATCGTCCTGCCCGATTCGTTCGGCTCGGCGGCGTTCCTGCGCAATGCACCGGATTGGGTGGCGGACTGGACGGGGTTCCGGCCCGACAGCGCGCCACCGATAGAGGGTGGCGAAAAAATCCTGCATTGGTGGCGCCGGCACGGCAAGGACCCGCGCGAAAAGCTGCTGATCTTTTCCGATGCGCTCGATGTCGAGACCATCGAAGCCACTTACAAGCATTTCGAAGGCAAGGTGCGCATGTCGTTCGGCTGGGGCACCAACCTGACCAATGATTTTGAAGGCTGTGCGCCGGAATACAACCCGGGGCTCAACGCCATTTCGCTGGTCTGCAAGGTCAGTGATGCCAATGGGCGTCCGGCGGTAAAACTCTCGGACAATCCGCGCAAGGCGACAGGAGAGCCTGAGGAGGTGGCCCGTTATTTGAGGATATTTGGGGAAGAAGATCGCGTCGAACTTGCGGTCAAGGTGTAGGCCATGCGCTTTTCGGCCTGCATCGAGCTGCTGTTCAAGCCGGAATACGCCGACTTTGCCGATCGCATCCATGCCGCCAAGGTGGCCGGGTTCGATGCGGTGGAATTCTGGCGCTGGAGCAACAAGGATATCGACGCTGTGGCCGCTGCGCTGCAGCAGACCGGCTTGCCGCTTGCGGGCATCCTCTGCGAGCCGATAGCTAATCTTACGGATCCGGCAACACACCCGGGGTTCCTCGACGGTGTCGGGCAATCACTGGCGGCAGCGCGGCGGCTTGGTACCGGGCTGATGATCGCGCAGGCCGGCAATGCTTTGCCAGGCGTGCCGCGGACCGAGCAGCATGCAGCAATCGTCAGTTGTCTCGAACAGGCGGCGGAAATTCTCGAGGGCAGCGGCGTAATCATCGCGCTCGAGCCCCTCAACGACCGGGTCGACCATCAGGGGTATTTTCTGACATCGACGGTCGAAGGCCTCGACATCATCGACGAGGTTGGACGGCCGGAAATCCGGCTGCTCTATGACATCTACCACGCTGCGGTGATGGGCGAGGCGGTGGAACTGACCGCAGGCCGCATCGGCAGCATTGCGCATGTCCACCTCGCCGATACGCCCGGCCGGCATGAGCCGGGCAGTGGCGCGATGGATTGGCAGGCGCGATTGGCGTGGTTGCGCGAGGCGGGGTATAGCGGCCTGGTTGGGCTCGAATATAGCCCGAGCGGGGCGACGGCCGAGAGCCTGAAATTCCTTGAAACGGTTTCGCGCGGGTAGGCTGTGGGCGCTGTCCGGCGCGTGAGCCTCATTGGCGCTGAAGTGCCTTACCCCACTCGGATCCCAAACCCCGCCAGCAACTCCCCGGCTTGCGCTTTCGATACCAGCGCGCCCTTGAAGATCGGTGCGTCAGCTAGATCAATGGCGCCGAGGTCGCAGCCGCGAAGATCCGCACCCTTGAATTGGGCGCCTTTTAGCGCTGCCCCGCGCAATGAGCATTTCTCGAACTCGGCATCGCGAAAATCGGCGGCGCCGAGATCGGCGTCGCTGAAATCGAGACCCTGCAGCATCAGCTTGCGGAAACTCAGCTTGCGCAAATAGGCGCCGATCAGCAGGCATTGGGCGAAGCGGATGTCGATGCCGGAGATTTCAGCGAAATTGCCGCCGGTGAGTTTGCAGCCGTCAAACCGGACCGCCCCCAGTTGCGCCCGGCCGAAATCGGCGGCAGTGAGGTTGCAGGTGTTAAAGCTCGCGTCGCCGAGATCGGACGAGTTGAACCTCGCCTTGCTGCCGTTGCAGCGCTGCCAGACCGTGTCGTTCAGCGTCGCGCCCGTGAGGTTTGCGGCGCTGAAATTGCAGTTCTCGAACTGCGCTTCGCTCAGGTCGAGGCGCGAGAGATCGGCATCCGAAAAGTCGCAATTCTGGAAGCGGCGCTCCCCGCTTTGGGCGAGCAACGCAACGAGACCGGATCTGTCGAATTTCCGCTCCGAGATCATGCTCCCGGTGTAGGAAAGCTCGGCCGATTCGCCTAGCGTCGCGATTGTCGTTTGAACGCGTAACAATCGGTTGCTGATTGGGTGTCTAATCGGCAACAGCGAAATGCCCTATTTCATGGACACGCGCCGACACTGGTCGGCACACCGGCAATGGAGGGTTTCATGCTCAATCAGATCAAGGGCCTGCATCACGTCACTTCGATGGCGCGCGATGCCAATGAGAACAACGCGTTTTTTACCCATACGCTCGGTCTGCGGCGGGTGAAGAAGACGGTGAATTTTGACGAGCCAAGCGTCTACCACCTCTACTATGGCGACGAGGCGGGCACGCCCGGATCGGTGATGACCTACTTCCCGTTCCCTAACATCACCCGTGGCAAGCCGGGCACCGGAGAGGTCGGCAGCACCGTCTTTTCCGTACCGAAGGGCTCGCTCGATTTCTGGCAGCAGCGGTTGGCCGCACAGGGCGTAGGCAATATCGAACGCGATGAGAGCTTTGGCGAAAACCGTCTGCGCTTGCGCGGACCGGATGGCGATGGCTTTGCGCTGGTCGAAGTCAGCGACGACAAGCGGCCGGCCTGGCTGGCGGGCGGTGTTGCCGAAGACGATGCGATCCGCGGCTTCCATTCGGCCTCGCTGCGGCTGCGGGATGGCGGGGCGACCGAGGAATTGCTGAAGTTCATGGGCTATCAGGACGTCGATACCTCGAACGGCATCAAGCGGCTGGCGATTCCCGGCGGCAATGGCGCCGATTTCATCGATATCGAAACCCTGCCGGATGTGGGACGGGCCGATCTCGGCGCGGGTTCGGTGCACCATATTGCCTTTGCGGTCGACAACCGTGAAAAGCAGTTGGAGGTGCGCAAGGCCCTACTCGACACTGGCTACCAGGTGACCCCGGTCATCGATCGGGATTATTTCTGGGCGATCTATTTCCGCACGCCGGGTGGCGTGTTGTTCGAAGTCGCCACCAACGAACCGGGGTTCAATACCGACGAGGACACGGCGCATCTCGGGCAGGCGCTGCAATTGCCGCGCCAGCATGCGCACCTGCGTTCGCGGCTGGAAACCCTCCTGCCCAAGATCGAGGACTAGCCATGAGCAACAGCTACATCTATCGCGAACGCAAGGGAGCGGCGGACAATTCGCCGCTCCTGCTGCTGCTGCACGGCACGGGGGGCGACGAGGATCAGTTCTTCGACCTGGGCGGGCAGTTGCTGGCTGGCGCACGGCTCATCGCCCCACGGGGCGATGTGTCGGAACGCGGCGCGCTGCGCTATTTCAAGCGCACGGGTGAGGGGAGCTACGACATGGCCGATCTGCAACGCGGCACGGACAAACTCGCCGGGTTCGTTGCCGAGCAGATCGGAGACGAACGACCGTCAGCGGTCATTGGGCTGGGCTATTCCAATGGCGCCAACATCCTCGCTTCGGCGATGTTCGCGCATCCGGACCTGTTCGATGCGGCGGTGCTGCTACATCCGCTGATCCCGTTCGCCCCCGCGGAAGCGGCGGGCTTGGCCGGCAAGCGCGTGCTCATCACCGCGGGCCGGCGCGACCCGATCTCTCCGGTGCCATTGACCGAAAGGCTGGCGCAGTATTTCGAGCGCCAGGGGAGCGATGTGTCGCTGGTCTGGCATGATGGCGGCCACGAACTGGCGCAGTCCGAACTCGCCGCAATCGCGGCATTCGTTTCGCCTTACGCGACGGTCCAGGCATAAAGAGAGCCGCCCTGGGAGGGACAGGGCGGCTCTTTCCATGGAGCGTTGCGGGTCAGGAAATAAAGTCGACCTCCACGCCCTTGGAAACCATGCCGGCAAGCTCTTCGGCGTCCCAATTGGTCAGCCTCACGCAGCCGTGCGAACCGTTCTTGTCGATCATTGCGGGCTCGGGCGTGCCATGAATGCCAAACGTCGGCTCGGAAAGATCGATCCATACCGAGCCGACCGGGCCGTTCGGCCCTGGCGGAATGGTCAGAACCTTGTCGTTGCTGCCCTGCTTGAAATTGATATCAGGGTTGTAGGTGTAGGTCGGGTTGTGCACGATCGCGAGCACCGTATGGACCCCGCTGGGCGAGGGGTTGGCATAGCTGCCGATCGTGGCTGGGTAGGCGGCCAGCAGGGCGTTGTCGGCGCCATAGGCCCGCACTTGCCCCAAGGTTTTGTCGGCCACGATCTTTACGACCTGACCCTGCCGCCCGGCGCCGACTGCGGCACCGAAGATCAATTCCCCCGGTGCAAATTTCGCCGCCGGGTTGAGCGATTTCAGCAGGTCGATGTCCATGTGGAAGCGCTCGGCGAGTTCCTCGGGCACGCTGGTGTAACCAAGATATTTCAGCTTCGCCATTTCACCATAGTCCTTAGGGATCGCAGGGATGATCGCCGCGGTATCGTCTGGCGTGACGGTGTAACTGCCGATGACCGGATCCACGGCGTTCAGTTGCGCGATCACCTCCGGATCGAGCACGCCATCCGGGCGCAAGCCGTGCATCGCCTTGAAGGCGAGGATAGCGCGGCGGACATTGTCGCCGTCATAGCCGTCGATGACGCCCGGCGACGCCCCGGCCCGGTCGAGCAGGATCTGCAGCCGGGCAACGCTTGGGCTCGGCGTCTCCTTCAGGTTGGCGGTTGCGGGGAAGGTGGCGCCGATGATCTGCGCCTTCTGCTGGTGCGGCACGTAGATCGGCGGGATGACCTCGAGCGGGGCGGCGTTTATGAGCTGCGGCGTGAGCTGGGCTGGCTGGGCAATCTGCTGCGGCTCTGCGGCTTGCTGCGCTGAGGCCGAACTGGCCCCCATCAGCATATTGGCTGCAAACACGACGGCAAAAGCATTGGCGTTCGCAGACATTTTTCGGTTCCTCAGTATTCGCAACACTTCAATTCAAATGCCAGCCAATCGTTGCTTGGCGCCAAATTGGCGACGCCGCATATTGTGGACGTGGTTAGCAATTGCTTAAAATTGTCGGCGCCCAAGGGCGGCAGGGGCTTGCGGGAGCGGGCGTGGGCCATGTGCAGAAATCGGCGCTGCGTAGTCGCAGGCGATTACTTCGCCAGCAAGCTGGCGGTATAAGCAGAGCAAAATGACTGGAGATGGTTATGCTTGCTCGATTCGGACTGCTTCTTGCCTTTGCACTGCTCTTCATCCCGCACGCACAGGCTGCAAGTTTTGATTGCGGCAAGGCCAGAACAGCTTTCGCCAAGGCGATCTGCAGCGATCCCGATCTCTCCAAATCCGACGATACACTGGCCAAGACTTTTGCCGATGCGCTGGTCGGCCTTTCCAAGCCGGCTGAAACCACGGTGCGGGCAGGGCAGGACGAATGGCAGGCGTATGTGACGCTGGCGTGCACGGAGGATGCCAAGCCACGCAAGCGGCCGTACGATGCCGATGGCATTGCCTGCCTCAAATCGGAATTCGACAATCGGGCCACGGCGCTGGGCAATGGCAAGACCATTGGCGGGTACCTCTTCTATTCGGTCGATCATTTCGCCGCGACACGCGATAGTGAGGCGGATGCAAGTTCGGCTTCCAAGGTGGGCACGACGGCGCTTTCCGCGCCGCGCATCGATGGCGAGGGCGATGTGGCGAAGGCCTTCAATGCGCTGATGGACAAGACCCAGGCGGCGCTTGCCGGAAACAAGGACGAGGCTGGCGCGGGGAGCGAAGACACGGACAATGCGTTGCTGGTGACGACCGCCAACCGGGAGCGCATCACAGTCAGCGAAACGGATTACACGTATGGGCATGGCGCGGCGCACGGCAATTACGGCATCACCTACCTGCATTTCCTCACCGGTCCGAAGCGCCTGCTGACGGCCTCGGATATCTTCGCCGGCGATGGGTGGCAGAAGAAGCTGCAGGATCTGGCGCTGGCGCAGCTGAAGCAGGATCAGGGCGAGGACCTGATGCTCGACGATCCGACCTCGATTGATGCTCTCGTCATCGACCCGGCACGCTGGGATTTCTCCGCCAATGGGCTGATCCTCCAGTTTCAGCCGTATGAAGTGGCTGCCTATGCGGTGGGTGCGGTGACGATCACGGTGCCGTGGTTAACGCTGGCGGGCGATCTCGCGCCCGGCGCGAAGGCTGCTGTTGGGCTCTAAGGTGCTTGGGTGGGGACGGTAAAGGCTGGACGGCCCGGATAAACCGGGCAATGACGGACCTATGGAGACCGTAGTGATCTGCGCCAAGTCACAAAGATAAACCGTCGTTGCCCGGTTTATCCGGGCAATCCAGCCTTAAGCACCGGCCCCTTTCAGCTCGCCCGCAAGTCTTCCCATTCGGGGTGGCGCAGGAACTGGGCGGCGACGTAGGAGCAGCGAGGGACGATCTTGATGCCTTCGGCGCGGGCATCGGCGATGCCGCGTTCGACCAGCTTGAGGGCGATATTGGCGCCCCGGTATTCGCGCGGCACAAAGGTGTGGTCGATGGCGATAGTCGTTGCGTCGAGCTTGCGGTAGGTCATTTCCGCTTCGACGCCTTCTGCCAGGTGCACGACATAGCGGCCGGCCAGTTCCTCGTCCTCACGCTCCACGGCATAGTCTTCGGTCATTGGGACGTCCTCTTCGCAAACCGCGCTACACGCGCGTTATACCGTGCAACAGTTCGGGGAACAGGCCCTTTTCCGACAGCCAGGGGTCGATGGCCAGCGCCTTGATCATATCCATCAGCGCCAGGTCGCGCTTGCCCTGCTGAAGATAGATCAGCACCCGGCCGCTCAACGCACCAAAGTGGCGTGGCTCGTATTGCAGGACCTTGTCGATATCAGCCAGCGAGGCGTCGAAGGCGTGGAGTTCGTATTCGATGGTTGCCTTCTGGTTCCAACCCTCGGCATAAGTCGGGTAGTCGGTGATGAGCTTGTCGAGCAGCACTAGCGCTGTGGGCAATTCGCCGGCGCTGTGCAGTGTCAGGATATCGGCCATCCGCGACGCAAGCTTGGCATCGGCCGGCACCAGCCAACGCTGCCAGATCTGCTGCTCGATGCCCCTGGCGGCATCGGCATCGGGCGCTATGGCGAGCCGGGTGAAGAGTTGGTCGAGCGCCGCCTTGTCGGCCGCATCATCGGCCGAGGCGGGGACGGCCAATAGCGCAAACATCAACAGCAGCCCCAGCATGGGGCCGAAAAGTAGGCGGACGCTATCGAGCGTGTTGCGCATTGCCGGGAAGTGTCGCGCCGGAAATCGGCAAAGGCAACAGCTGTTTTCGGCGCCTAGTGCGAAGCGTCGGCCTTGCTGAACCGCGTCTGGATGGATTTGCCGAACTTGCCGAGATAGGGCGCGAAGAACAGCAGGATCCGGCGGTGGAAGTGGAACAGGAGATAAAGCACCACCAGGATCACGATGGCGTAGATCACCACCTGCTCGAACGAGAGCCCGGCGTCGCGCAGCCATTTGGTGAGGAACATGCCGGGCAGGATGTGCGCGGCAGCCCAGCAGAACGCCGAGACGACGTTGATGACGGTGAAGCGGGCCCAACTCATCCCGAGCATGCCGGCGATGCCCGGCACCACGGCCTTCACCCCGGGGATGAAACGACCGATGAAGACGCTCTTGCCGCCATGCTTTGCAAAGAACACCTCGCCGCGCTCGACCAGCGGCAGATAGTTCCGGAACGGCCACATGCCCTTGAGCCGGTCCTTGAACAAATGCCCCACCCAATAGGAGATGGCATCGCCGAGAATGCCGCCGGCAACAGCCGCAAAGTAGATCGGCCAGAACGGCAGCTTGCCCAGCGCAATGATGCCGCCCACTGTCAGCAATACTGGCGTCGATGGCACCAACAGACCAAGAATGAACACCGCCTCGCCGATGGCGACGAGGAAGATGAACAGCACCGACATCCATAGATTGTCTGAAACACTATTGATGAAGTTGTTCAGAAACTCGGCGATTACGTGGATGATATCCGTCATGCGCTCCGGCCCAACCCTTGTCGATGCGACGCGCTGAGGCGTCTGGCATGGCGGGGAGAGCGTGGCAGTGCTGCCAAGATGCTTCCCATACCGATTCAAAATTCCGTGACCGCATGCATATGATGAAATGCATGCTTTGGCAAAGCTGCAAGATTTTGCTTACGCGGCAGCGAACCGCTAGCAGATCGTCCATGAAGCCGGCGTTTGCAAGGCGTGAGGTGCGTTGACAGGGCCGCGATCGGGCGGGACACTCGGCCCGCGCTTCCGCTCAATTTAACGAGTTTCAACCATGTCATTGCCGATCCACCACATGATTGCCTCTGGCCCCCGCCCCGTGGCGCCGTTTTCGCACGCCGTCGAAGCCGATGGCTGGGTGTTCGTGACCGGCCAGATGCCAACCGATCCGCAGGCGCCGGATGCGCCGCTGCCCGAGGGCATCGAGGCACAGACGCGGCGAGTGATGGAAAATTTGAAGCTGCTGCTCGGCGGCATCGGCCTCGGGCTCGAGAACGTCACCTTCGCCCGCATCTATCTCACCGCGTTCGAGCGGGATTTCGCGGCGATGAACGAGATCTACAAGGGCTTTTTCGAGGCGGGGAAACTGCCTGGGCGCACCACCATCGGCGTCACCGCGCTGGCGGTCGGGGCACTGGTTGAGATCGATCTGATCGCGCGGCGGCCGTAGCAATGGGTGAGGGCACCGCCCCCACCCGGATTTGCGGTCAGGCGCTGTAGGCGACCGTCTTCTGCTGCTGTTCGCCAAGGCCTTCGACGCCCAGGCGCATGGTCTGGCCGGGTTTCAGCCAGATCGGGGTGGGCTTCTGGCCCATGCCGACGCCAGGAGGTGTGCCGGTCGAGATCACGTCGCCCGGCTGCAGGCTCATGAACTGGCTGATGTAGCTGACGAGGTGCGCGACGCCGAAGATCATCGTCTTGCTCGAGCCGTTCTGATAGCGGTGGCCATCGACTTCCAGCCACATGCCCAGGTTCTGCGGGTCGGCTACTTCGTCCTTAGTCACCAGCCACGGGCCGATCGGGCCAAAGGTGTCGGATGATTTGCCCTTGGTCCATTGGCCGCCGCGCTCGATCTGGAAGTGGCGTTCGGAAAGATCGTTGATCACGCAATAGCCGGCGACGTGGTCGAAGGCTTCGGCCTCGGAGATGTAGCGCGCTTCCTTGCCGATGATGACGCCGAGTTCGACTTCCCAATCCGGCTTCAGCGTATTTTTGGGCAGGATGACGGTGTCGTTGGGGCCGATGATGGCGCTTGTCGCCTTCATGAACAGGATCGGCTCTTTCGGCGGCTCGGCGCCGGTTTCGGCGGCGTGGTCGGCATAGTTGAGGCCGATGCAGATGAATTTTCCGACATTGCCGACGCAGGGGCCGATGCGTGAAGCGGCATCCAGCACCGGCAGCTTGCTCGGATCAGCGGCGGCGATCTTGGCCAGCCCCGCCGGGGTCAGCGCTTCACCGGCGAGATCGGGCACGATGCTCGACAGGTCGCGATAGGTACCGTCATTGGCGAGGATCGCCGGCTTTTCGGCGCCCTTGGCGCCGACACGCAGAAGTTTCATGGAAGAAGGTCCTCTTTATTGTTGGTGAGAGCCATACGCCCCGCCGGCCGCGCAAGTCGAGGGCGACCTTGGTTGAAGGCGTTCGGCAATGAAAAAATTTCTATTCGCCGGGGCGGACGACGCCCTTTTTGAGGATGATGTTGCCGTAAAGCCGCCGTTCGCCGGTCTGGACGATGGCGTAGCCGGCATTGGCGCGGTCGTAGAAGGCGAAGCGCTCGAGCGAGGTCAGGCCCATCTTGGGCTCGTACTTTTTCACGATCGCCTCGAACTCATCCATGATCGGCTCGCGCCGGTCGGCATTGCCGACGACCTGCATGCAGATGGCGGGATCATCGACGAAGTCATCGAGCGGCATCAGCTGCAGGATGGCGTCGAGCACCTCGGTGGCCGAGTGGCCATCGAGCCGAACCAACTCCGGCCCGGCACTGGCGCCCGGGTAGTTGCCATCGACAATGGTGATGCTGTCGCCATGCCCCATTTCCTGCAGCACATAGAGGAGGTCCGGACTGATGATATGCGGTATTCCCTTGAGCAAGATAGTCTCCCTGTAGATGGTTTAGCTTTTGGGTCGTTTGCCTTGTGGCAGAAGACTGGATTGCCCGGATAAACCGGACAATGACGGTTTCATTTTGAGTGTGGCAGTCCGCCGATAGCCTCTCAGTTCCGTCATTGCCCGGTTTATCCGGGCAATCCAGTCTTGTCTCGCGCCATCCCCCTGCCGCCCTTCGCTATCCAAACGGAAAATTGTCGCGGTCACCGACGGCGAGTTGCTGGTCGCCGTCGGCGAAGAATTGCGGCATGTCGCGGGCGAAGGCCAGCAGTTCCACCATGACGGAATCGATATGCGCCCGCATCGCCGCCGCGGCCTTCACCGCGTCGCCGGCAACGATCTGATCGAAGATTTCCTGGTGTTCCGCAATCGAATAGGCCAGCCGGCGCGGCGTGATGATCAGCCGCCGCGCTCGATCGAGATTGGCGCGGGCGCTTTCGATGATGCTCTTGATCTTGGCAAAGCGCATCGCCTCGAAGAGGATATCGTGGAACTCGAGGTCGCGGTCGTGAAAGCCTTCCTGGTCCTCGAGTTCGGCGGCGGCGCGCTGGTAGCTCAGGTTCAGCCGCAGCGCCTCAATCAGGTCGGGCGTGTCGTTGCCGACCAGTACGCGGACCGCTTCGCTTTCCAGCGCCTTGCGGATCAGCATGTATTCGAGCACATCGGAAATCCGCACGTAGGAGACGGTCGAGCCGCGCTGCGGCAAGATATCGACGAGGCCTTCGGCCTGCAGCCGCCCCAGCGCTTCCGATACCGGAAAGCGCGAGACGCCCAGCCGCTCGCAGATTGCACCCTTGTCGATGATTTCGCCCGGCTTCAGTTCCAGCGTGACGATCGCCTGGCGCAGCACATCGGTCACGTAAATGGTGACGTTGCCGCGCGCTGGCGCGGCTGGGCGGGCAAGAAAATGGTAGGGACTTTCTTCCGTCTTCATGCTAACATGTTAGTTAGATCAATTGCGCTTTACAATCGCCGGACACACCTGAATACCCATGAAACGACTACGGGCTTGTCCCGGCGAACACAAGCAAACCCGATTGCCAGCCAGTCCTACCCAGCCTTACCCAAGAGCGAAAATCCATGTCAGACGTGATGACACCTCCTGCCGCCTCGATTGAGCGGCCCCGTACCTTGATCCTCAATGCCGCCGACAATGTCGGCGTGGCGCTGGCCAATCTCGACGTCGGGTCGCTGACCCCACAGGGCATCAAACTGGTGAAGCGCGTGCCCCGCGGCCACAAGTTCACCACCGCCGCCATCGCCAAGGGCGCGCCGGTGATCAAGTTCGGCCAGATCATCGGCTTTGCCTCCAGCGACATCCCGGTGGGCGATTGGGTGCATGAGCACAATTGCAACATGGGCGAGCAGCACGGCGCCTTCGAGCGCGACTACCAGTTCTGCGAGGGCGTGGTGCCGACCCAGTTCGTGCCCGAAGCGCAGCGTGCGACCTTCGAAGGGTTCCGGCGCGGCAATGGCAAGGCGGGCACTCGCAACTATCTTGGCATCCTCACCTCAGTAAACTGCTCGGCGACGGTCGCAAAGTTCATGGCGCAGGAAATCACCCGCTCGGGCATCCTCGACGACTATCCGACCATCGACGGCGTGATCCCGTTCGTGCACGGCACCGGCTGCGCCATGGATCTCGATGGCGAGGGTTTTCGCATCCTGCGGCGGACGCAGTGGGGCTATACTAGCAATCCCAACCTCGGCGGGGCGCTGCTGGTGGGGCTCGGCTGCGAGGCCTTCCAGATCGGTCGGATGAAGGAGGTCTATGGCGTCACCGACAGCGAGACCTTCCAGACCATGACCATCCAGGAGATCGGCGGCACCAAGAAAATGGTCGAGTGGGGCGTCGAAAAGATCAAGGAAATGCTGCCGATCGTTGCTGCCGCGCAGCGCGAGACGATTTCGGCATCGGAGCTGACCCTGGCGCTGCAGTGCGGCGGTTCGGACGGCTATTCGGGCATCACCGCCAACCCGGCGCTCGGCGTGGCGGCCGATATTCTGGTGCAGCATGGCGGCACGGCGATCTTGTCGGAAACTCCGGAAATCTACGGCGCCGAGCACCTGCTCACCCGACGCGCCGTCAGCCGCGAAGTCGGCGAGAAACTGATCGAGCGCATCCGCTGGTGGGAAGATTATACCGAGCGCAACCGTGGCGAGATGAACAACAATCCCTCGCCCGGCAACAAGCTCGGCGGGCTAACCACCATCCTCGAAAAATCGCTGGGCGCGGCGGCCAAGGGTGGCACCTCGCCGCTGACCGCCGTCTACGAATACGCCGAACTCGTCACTGAAAAGGGCTTCGTGTTCATGGATACGCCCGGCTTCGATCCGGTCTCGGCGACAGGGCAGGTGGCGGGCGGAGCGAACGTGCTCGCCTTCACCACCGGCCGCGGCTCGGCCTATGGCTGCAAGCCGGTGCCCTCTATCAAGCTCGCGACCAACTCGGAAATGTACCGCCGCATGGAAGGCGACATGGACATCAACTGCGGCGATATCGTCGAAGGAGTCAGCATCGAGGACAAGGGCCGCGAGATTTTCGAGGTGATCCTGCGCATCGCCTCGGGCGAAAAGACCAAGTCCGAAGAACTGGGCTATGGCGACAACGAGTTCGTGCCATGGCAGGTCGGCGCAACGATGTAGTTTCGCGATGCGCACTGTCCAGGTGATCGTGACAGGGGGCGTGCAAGGCGTCGGCTATCGCGCGTGGACCGAGCGGCAAGCACAACAGCTTGGGCTCGATGGCTGGGTTCGCAACCGGCGCGATGGCTCGGTCGAGGTACTGGTTTGCGGCGATCCCAATCACGTAGACAAGCTCCTGGCGGCATTCCGGCAGGGGCCGCCCGGCGCAAGGGTTGATGCGGTCGCAATCTCGGATAGTACCGCGACGGTTGCGCCGGGGTTCAAGGTGCTGCCCAGCGCCTGACTGGTAGGCGTGATTCGTTAACGCAATCCCGCCTCCGCCCGCGGCTCCACGTAAATTGTCTATGCGTAACAGCGGCTTACGCTGTCACAAAGCTGACCCCAAAGTGTCACGACCTGCTGATCTTGGAGGCGCCTACTTACGCTATGCGAGCCTGCCGAGACCCGGCGCCCTGGCGCTATTGCGCAAATCAGTTCTGTGTTCGGCAGCCGGACCCCTTTGCAGCTTTCGCTCCAATACGATGGAGTCGATGATGCTGGACAATTCGAGCAACGGCCCTGCCCTCAGTGCCCGGACGACCACGGGCCAGAGCCTTTCCATTCGCTACGATGCAGCGGCCAATGCCATGGTAATGGTCGAGGAGGACTGGTTCGCCGGCCCCTTCCGCTCGAGCGCCGTCCTGCCCAAGAGCCGGTTTAGCAAGCGGCTGGGCGGCGAC
>JAQGKB010000113.1 GCA_028290345.1 Hyphomicrobiales bacterium
TGAAGCGCTGGGCGACGAAATAGAGGACCATCAGCGGCACCGACGAGATCACCGCCCCAGCCATCAGCGGGCCCCAGGGCAGCACGTCGCTAGTGATCAGGTAGTTCAGCCCGAGCGGAGCCGTGCGCTGCGATTCAGAGGTGATCAGCACCAGCGCCAACAGCAATTCGTTCCAGGCGCCGGTGAAGGTGAAGATCGAAACCGCGGCTAGCCCCGGCGCCGACAGCGGGAAAACGATGCGGAGCAGGGCGCCCATGCGGCTCAGACCGTCGATCATGCCCTGTTCTTCGAGTTCGCGCGGGACGCTGCGGAAATAGCCCTGCAGCAGCCAGGTGCTGAGCGGCAACGAAAAGGTGAGGTAAACCGCCATCAACCCGTAGAGGGAATTGGCCAGATGCAGTTGCGCCATCAGGATCGAGAGCGGGATGAACAGCAGCGAGGTGGGCGTGAGATAGGCGAAGAGGATCAGCCGCCCGAAGAATCCCTTGAACCGGTAACGGAACCGCACCATCGAATAGGCGGCGAAGGACGAAATCAGCAATGAGATCGCCGTCACCGACAGCGAAACCAGCAAACTATTGGCGATATTGAGCAGAAACCCCTTGTCCTGGAGCAGGATGCGATAGTTTTCGCCGGTGATGGCGTGTGGCCACAGCGCCGGCGTGCGGTAAATGTCCCGCGGCAGTTTCAGCGAGGTGATCACCATCCAGTAGATCGGAAACAGCACCAGCAGCAGGGCGACCAGCACCACCACCGCAATGCCGAGCCGCACCAGAGCGCGCCGGTAGCGCTCGTTCCCCAGCCATGACGGCTGCGTAGTCGCCGTGAGCGCGGCCATCACTCGTCGTCCTGATGCATGAGGGAGGTGGCGACGATCACGAGGATCGCCAGGATCGGCAAGGTCGCCACGGACACGGCCGCCGCTTCGCCCAACCGTTGCGTCTGCATGCCGAAATAGGCGAGCACCGGGAAGACCATCGTCGCATCGGATGGGCCGCCCTGGGTCAAGAGCCAGACATTTTCGAAGGAGTTGGCCGTCCAGATCGAGGAGAGCAGGGTGGTGACGATGATCACCGGCCGGATGCCCGGAAAGGTCACCGCCCAGAAGCGCTGCCAGGCATTGGCGCCGTCGACCCGCGCAGCTTCATAGAGTTCGCCGGGGATCGATTGCAGGGCCGCCAGCAGGCTGACGAACCAGAATGGAAATCCCCGCCAGACCGTGGCGACGACGACAGCCGGCATCGCCGTCGAGCGCTGGCCGAGCCAATCGACGATCTGCGGGTAAATGCCTGTCCCCGTCAGCACCAGGTTGATGCCGCCGCCGATCGGTTGATAGAGCAGCCGCCAGGTCAGAAACACCACGAAGGCCGGCATGGCCCAGGGCAGCATCAGGAACGACCGGACGATGCCGCGCCCCACGAACCGCTGGTTGACCAGCAATGCGAGTCCGAGCCCGACCGCGAGCTTCAGCCCGTCCGAAACGATCACCAGGAAAATGGTGTTGGATATCGAATTCAGGAACGCTGGGTTGTGCGAGAGATATTCAAAATTGCCGAACCCGATCCAGTGCCCCGGGTTGCCGACGACCGCATTGGTGAACGAGATGTAAATCGCGTAGAAAAACGGATAGGCAACCAGCCCGAGCAGCAGCGCGACGACTGGCGCGATGAGCAGATAGGCAAACAGCGACTGCTTGGCCCCGCCGCTCATCCGGGATTTCGAGAGGATCGACATACTGGTCCCCACGCCGCAGGAGCCGGGGCGGCCGCCGGGTAGAATCCGACGGCCACTCCGATCCGGGCGTTCCTTACTTGTACTTGTCGTAGATCGACTGGGCCTGGGTCTGCGCCTCGTCCATGGCGCGATCGAAATCCCAATTGTCGATGACGACACGCTGCGCCATCTTCGGGATGATGAAGTTGTTGGCCGTGTCGGCATAGGCAGTGTTGTAGACGTCGGGATAGCCCGGCGCCGTGCCGTTCTTGACGAGATCGAGCAGGCCGGCGTGGATCGGGTTGCTGCCGTCGAACGCCTTGAACTGCGTCTGCGCCTGCAGGACCGGGCCGTAGATCGCCGTTTCGTAGTAGGCGCTGATGAAATCGGGCTGCGACAGATATTCGATCAGGGCCTTGGCGGCGTCTGGGTTCTGGCTGGTCTTGGGTATGGCGCGCAACTGCGGCTGCAGCGGCGAAATCTTCTGCTTCGGCCCGGCCGGCAAGGACGAATAGGCCGTGCCATCGTAGAGTTCGGGATCCTGCGACTTGGCCGCGATGCCGACCGAGCCGGTGTTGGCGATGAATGCCGCCTGCCCGGCAAGGTAGGCCTGGTTGTCGCCGGCGCCGTCCCAGGTGGTGTTGCCCGGCGGGAAGATCTTTTTGTCCCACGCGTCCTTCAGCCACTGCAGGTAGGCCTTGGTGGCGTCCGATTTGATGGCTGCCTTCTTCCCGGCATCATCCGCAATACGGCCGCCGAACGATTGCAGCACCGATACCTGCAGATTGCCGTCGCCGACATTGGAGAGGGCAAGCCCGAGCCCGAACAGCGGCGGCTTGTTGACAGCCACTGCTTCCGCGACCAGTTCCTGCCAGGTGGTCGGCGCAGTCTTGAAGCCTGCCGGCTCCAGCAAATCCTTGCGCCGCAGCAGCAGATTGCCGGAGACCCCGAACGGGATACCGGTGCGGGAGCCGCCAAGCAGGCTGGGAGAGGACGCCTTGTCGACGGCCGCAAACCAGCCGCCCTGCGCCTTGCCAACGCTATCGAACAGATCGTCGACCGGCAGAAACACGCCTTGCTGCGAAAGCACCAGCAGCAGATCGAGGCTGAGATCGAGCACGTCCGGCATGGAATTGGATTGAACCGCGGCCGAAACCTTCTGCACGGTCTCGTTCTGGTTGATCATCACCACTTCGGTCTGGATGCCGTTGTCGGCACCCCACTTGTTGACCGCGTCGGCCAGGAGCTTGTTTGCTCCTTCCGAGAAGATCAGGCCGCCCCAGAAGGTCAACTTCGACCCCTGCTTGAGCACGGCCGGCGCGGCTAGGGCCGATCGCAGCCCCCCGGTCGCCAGGGCGGCGGCGCCCGCCAATGAAACTCCAAGAACACGCCTGCGTGTCCAATGTCCTCGCTGCTGCACGGTATCCCCCAGCTGGCTATGATTGCGCGCACGTCCACCATCGCCGCCCGGTGCTGGAAAACCAACACGGGTTGCGCTGACCTCCTAGAGGTGCGTCGAAGGTTGGCCGAAATGGCCAGATTTCCAGTTCAAGCGAGCTTCGACAGGGCTCTTCGGCCCGCATCAAAAACGCTGATTGAAATTTATGATCAAAAAAATCTGGACGTCAAGACCCCGCGCGGATTCACTTTCAGGGTGAAGCGCAGGGCCGCGACTTTTCGCGGTCTGTCGATGGCGATGCTGCTATATCCTGCTGCAGTAATTGCAGGAGCTTGCGATCGATCTGATCCAATTTGGGGAGTTTTGCTGAAATTGCGCCAAGAATTAGCTGAGGGAGCCAAAGTGCGCCAATCTTCATGGCCGCCTTTAGCGCCGCCCGCCGGTCGCGATGATTTAAGCTGCACGCAACAATAAGGGAGGTCTGCATTGCGCGACGATATTGCCATCCTCGAAGCACTGGAGCGCAAGGTGCGCTGGCTTTCCGCCTGGACCATCCACCACGCCAACCACATCCGGCCCAACGACGATGGCCTGAAGGTCGGCGGCCATCAGGCATCCTCCGCATCGCTGGCGACGATCATGACGGCGCTGTATTTCTCGGCATTGCGGCCTGAGGATCGTGTCGCGGTCAAGCCGCATGCCAGCCCGGTTTTCCACGCCATCCAGTACCTGCTCGGCAAGCAGAGCCGGGAAAAGCTCGAGCGCTTCCGCGCTCTCAAGGGCGCCCAGTCCTACCCCTCGCGCACCAAGGATAGCGACGACGTCGACTTCTCCACCGGTTCGGTGGGCCTGGGCGTGGCTCAGACGCTGTTCGCGAGCCTCGTGCAAGATTACGTCAAGGCGCACGGCTGGGCGGCGGCGTCCGGCGAGGGCAAGATGATCGCGCTGGTCGGCGATGCCGAACTCGACGAGGGCAATATCTTCGAGGCGCTGCTCGATGGCTCCAAGCACGGGCTGCGCAATACCTGGTGGGTGGTGGACTACAACCGGCAGAGCCTTGACGCCGTAGCGCGCGAAGGTCTGTTCCGGCGCTTTACCGCCATCTTTGAAGCCTTCGGCTGGGATGTGGTGGTGCTGAAATATGGCACATTGCAGCAGCAGGCCTTCGCCGAACCGGGCGGCGAGGCCTTGCGCCGCTGGATCGATACCTGCCCCAACCAGGTCTACGCTGCATTGACCTTCCAGGGCGGCGCTGCCTGGCGCAAGCGGCTCGAGGAAGACCTCGGCGACCAGGGAGCGGTCAGTGCCCTGCTGGCTCGCCGCAGCGACGAGGAGCTCGCGGCACTGATGACCAATCTCGGCGGGCACGACCTGCCGGAATTGCTCAAGGCGTTCGAAGCAGCGCGCCAGCACGACCACCCGGTGTGCTTCATTGCGTATACCAACAAGGGCCACGGATTGCCGCTGGCGGGCCACAAGGATAACCACGCTGGCCTGATGAACCCGCCGCAGATGGAGATCTTCCGCAAGGCGATGGGCATTCGAGCCGGCCACGAGTGGGACTTTTTCGAGGGCCTGGATATCCCCGAGGCCGAGCTTTCGCGCTTCCTCGCGGCAGTGCCCTTCGTGCAAGGCGGCGACCGGCGCCACAAGGCAGCGGTCTACCCGGTTCCCCCGAGCCTTGCGCTGCCACATCAGGACAAGATGGCGACGCAGCAGGCCTTTGGGCTGATCATGAACGAACTGGCCGGATCCGATCACGCCATCGCCGGGCGCATCGTCACCACCTCGCCGGATGTTACGGTATCGACCAATCTCGGCGCCTGGGTGAACCGGCGCGGGCTCTTCGCGCGCGAGGTCCTGGCTGATGTCTTCAAGGCCGAAAACATCCCTTCGACCTTCAAATGGGATCACTCCCCGAAGGGCCAGCACATCGAGCTCGGCATCGCCGAGATGAACCTTTTTATCCTGCTCTCCGCGCTAGGGCTGTCGCACTCGATCTTCGGCGAACGCCTGCTGCCGGTCGGCACGCTGTATGATCCGTTCATCTGCCGCGGTCTCGATGCGCTCAATTACGCCTGCTATCAGGACGCCCGCTTCCTCGTGGTCGCGACGCCGTCGGGGCTGACGCTGGCGCCGGAAGGCGGCGCGCACCAGTCGATCATGACGCCGCTGATCGGCATGGCGCAGGATGGGCTCGCCTCGTTCGAGCCGGGCTTCGCCGACGAACTGGCGGTGATCATGCGCTTCGCCTTCGACTACATGCAGCGCGACGGCGAGGACGTGCCCGACGACGTTACCTGGCTGCGTGACAAGGCGGGCGGCGCGGTCTATCTGCGGCTGTCCACCCGCCAGATCGAGCAGCCGCGCCGCGCCATGACGCCGTCGCTGGAGCGCTCGATCACCGACGGAGCCTATTGGCTACGCGAGCCCGGGCCCAATCCGCAGGTGGTAGTGGTCTATAGCGGCGTGGTCGCGCCCGAAGCGATCGAGGCGGTGGGGCTGATGGCCGAGGACCGGCACGACGTGGGGCTGCTCGCCGTGACCTCGGCGGACCGGCTCTATGCCGGCTGGTCGGCGGCGCAGGTGGCGCGCGAACGCGGGACCCTCAACGCGCTCAGCCATATCGAGCGGCTGCTCGCCAAGGTGCCGGACAATTGTGCGTTGGTGACCGTGATCGACGGCCACCCCGCGACGCTGGGCTGGCTCGGCTCGGTGCGCGGCCATCGCGTGCGCTCGCTCGGAGTGGACGCCTTCGGGCAGACCGGTACGATCGCCGAGCTCTACAGGACCTATGGCATCGACGTGCAATCCATCCTCCAAGCCGCAGAGAGCATCGCGCCGGGACGCCCCATCCGGTATCTGGAGCGGACGGGGTAGTTGGTGCACGCAATCTGAGCCCCTGTGGTTCGAGGGCCGTTGCGCTCACCCCCACAAATCCCCCCGACCTCTCGGATTCCAGTTGCGCGCTGCTGAATAGCTTGTCAGACATATGGCATATGACAGTTGTGTGGCGTCGGGGGGAGGCCTCGTCCACCGATTGGAGAGCTCCAGCTTACACAGCCTAGTCCGATGAAGTGGGGCAGAGGTCGTAAACAAGGTGAGGGATAAATGCAGCATGCAATGAAGCTGATAGCGGTGGCGGCGTTCGCGTTGATGACGCCGCTCGCCGCGCAGGCGGAGTCGATGGTTACAGCCCCGGGCGGCACAACCAGCGGCACCTACATGGACTACATGAAGACGGTCTATAACCGCGCCGGCGCGCCTGAATTGATCATGCTGCCGCTGACCGCCTTCGACAGCGAATACAAATTGCAGCCAATGGGAGCGGCCAGTTGGAAGCAGTCCGCCGACGGGCTGACCTGGACCTTCACCTTGCAGGACGGCCTGACCTGGAGTGACGGGCAGCCGCTCACCGCTGAAGACTATGTCTTCGCGCTGCAGCGCGCCGCCAAGGAAGGCTATGACTTCAACTGGTACTGGAGCTTTGCCGGCGGCATCAAGGGCTGGTCGGACGTTACCGACAAAAAAGCGGATCCCACGACGCTGGGCATCAAGGCGCTCGACGCCAAGACTCTGGAAGTCACCACCGACGCGCCGAAATCCTATCTTCCGGGCGTTGCCAGCCTCTGGTATCCCGTGCCCAAGCACGTCGTCGACAAGCTGGGCGATGACTATGCGCTGAACGTCAAGACGCTCGTCTCCTCCGGCCCCTTCATGGTGCAGGATTGGGAAAAGTCCAACAACACCATGACGTTGGTAAAGAGCCCGACCTATAAGGGCCCCTGGCAGGCGCAGATCGACAAACTTGTGATGGATACCCAGATCGGACCGCCCGAAGTCGGTTTTCCGGCATTCATGGCGGGTGAAGCGGACTACACCTCCCTCAATACAGGGCAGGTCCCCGTCGTCACGCAGCGCTTCCCCGATACCATCCGCAAGAATGCGGTCTTCGCACTCTACTACCTGGCATTCGATACCAGCATAAAGCCGTTCGACAATGTCGATGTGCGCAAGGCCTTCTGGTACGCCATCAACCGCGACGAACTGACCTCGACGGTGCTCAAGGACGTCGCCGTTTCGGCCAAGTCGATCCTTGCGCCGAGCTATCCCGGCTATCAGCAGAGCATCGCCGATAAGGCTAAGTTCGATCCCAAGATTGCGCAGGACGAACTGGCCAAGGCCGGCTATCCCGGCGGCAAGAATTTCCCGCCGATCGAAGTCTGGTATCGCGAGCAGGGCGGCTACAACGCCGCAATCGCCGCGCCGACGCTGCAATACCTGCAATCCCAGTTCAAGCAGATCCTGGGCATCGACATGTCCATCAAGTCCATGCCGACTCCCGATTGGACTGCCGCGCTCAAGGACCGCAAGAACGGCCTGTTCCTCGCGCCCTATGAGTACGACTACCTCGATCCGAGCAATTTCTACGATCTGTTCAAGTCCGGCGGACGCCATCACTACAGCTTCCCCGAATACGACAAGCTCGTTAATGCCGGCGATGCGGAAGAGGACTGGAACAAGCGCCTGGTCGACTATTCCCAGGCCGAGCAGGTAATCATCGATAACGCCGCGATCGTACCGCTGGTACACCCGATCACGGTCGCCGCCGTGAGCGACAAGCTGACCGGCCCGGGCGTCACGCCGAACTCGAAGGGCTTTACCCCGCTCGATCGGCTGTCGCTGTTCCTCTACACCCACGTCACCAAGCAGTGATCGTTCAGGCGGGCGCTGTTCAGGCGCCCGCCTCCTACCCTGAGAGGCATTTTGTGTATGCGGCTGGTGGAGATCGAGGACCTGCATGTCAGCTTTAGCCAGCATGACGGTCTGGTGCAGGCGGTTCGGGGCGTCAGTTTTGGCCTCGATACGGGCGAAAGCCTGGGCATTGTAGGCGAGTCCGGCTCGGGCAAGTCGGTCACCTGTGCGGCGCTGCTCCGCCTGCTGCGGGAGCCGCCGGCCAAGATCGCGGCCAAGACGCTGTCCCTGGGCGGTCACGACGTGCTCGCCGCCAACAACCAGGCGATTTCATCGCTGCGCGGCCGGGTGGCTGCAATGGTCTTCCAGGACCCGATGACCTCGCTCGACCCGGTATTCACCATTGGCGACCAGATCGCCGAAACCATCCAGGCCCACCGCAAGGTTTCCAAGAAAGAAGCGCTGGGCGAGGCCGTTGCGCTGCTGCGGCGCGTCGAGATCAAGAACCCCGAGGCGGTGGTGCGCTTTCACCCGCACCAGCTTTCCGGTGGCATGCTGCAGCGCGCCATGATCGCCATGGCGCTCTCCTGCCAGCCTGATGTCCTGATCGCGGACGAACCCACCACCGCGCTGGACGTCACGATCCAGGCGCAGATTTTGCAACTGATCAAGGACATCCAGGCCGAGACCGGCATGGGCCTGATCATGATCACCCACGACCTCGGCGTCGTTGCGGAAACCGTCGACCGCGTCGTCGTCATGTATGGTGGCAAGGTCATGGAGACCGGCCCGGTCGAGGCGATCTTCGAGGCTCCACTCCACCCTTATACCAAGGCGCTGCTCAACAGCATGCCGGGGCAGGTTGCCGGCAAAAGGCGGCTGGTCGAAATCCCCGGGGCCTCGCCCAATCCGTCCAATCCGCCGCCAGGGTGCCCGTTCCATCCGCGTTGCCCCATCGCCACCATCGAATGCAGGCAGATCGTGCCGCCGCTCGAAACCGTCGGGGCAGGGAGGCAAGTCGCATGCATCAAAGTGGCGTAGCCGTGCCGGCCCTCGAACTGCGGCAGGTCTCGAAGCGCTTTCCGCAGCGGGGCGGCGGCAACTCTACCGGGCTTCTGGCTGTGGACCGTGTCGATCTTGCGGTGCAGCGCAACCAGGTCGTCGCGCTGGTCGGGGAATCCGGCTCCGGCAAGACCACCACGGGCCTACTGGCCCTGCTGCTGGTCGGGACCACTTCCGGGCAGATCCTCCTCGACGGCACCGACATCACCCATCTTGGGCAAAAGGAGCTAAAACCCTTCCGCCGCCAGATGCAGGTGGTGTTCCAGGATAGCTACGCCTCCCTCGATCCGATGATGACGCTAGGCGAGATCATCGCCGAGCCGCTCGGCATCCACGCCCTGTTCACCCCCGCCGAGCGGCGCGACGAGGCGCGGCGCTGGCTCGAAAAGGTCGGGCTCGATGCGAGCTACGCCACCCGGTATCCACACGAACTGTCTGGCGGACAGCGCCAGCGCATCTCGGTGGCGCGCGCGCTGATCCTCGGCGCCTCGGTGCTTGTCGCCGACGAGCCGACTTCGGCGCTGGACGTTTCGGTCAAGGCGCAGATCGTCAACCTGCTGCAGGACCTGCAGGCCGACATGGGCCTTTCGATCCTCTTCATCAGCCATGACCTTTCCGTCGTCCGCTCGCTCGCCGATGAAGTTGTGGTGATGCTGCGCGGCCGGGTGGTCGAACGCGCCCCCACAGACAAGATCTTCGCCGACGCGCGGCACCCCTATACGCAGGCCCTGCTCGACGCAGTACCGGTGATCAATCCCAAGGCGCGTCGTCGCCGCACCTTTCTCACCGCAGACGAGATTTCCTCGCGAACGCCCCGTATGAGCGCAGGGGAACTGGAAACCCAGCCGCTCGTCGACACTGCCGAACCGCAATTGGTTGCGCTTGCCGGTAGCCATTTCGTCGAAGCGATTGTGACGGGGTAGGGCGATGATTTTGGCGATTGCGAGAAAGGCCCCTCACCCTGACTCTCCCCCCGGAGGGGCGAGGGAACACGTTGGCACGGGCCTTTGTACAACTCTCATGGCACGGTCTCACCTTCCCGACGGGGAGAGGAAGCGCTGGGGCACGGTCGTCGCAAATTCCTCTCCCCGTCGGGGAGAGGGTGCCCGAAGGGCGGGTGAGGGATCTCTCGCCACAGTATCGAAAGGCGCGCCATGACCGCTTTCATCGTCCGCCGAACGCTCTCGATGCTGGTCACCTTCATCGTGGTATCGATCGTCATCTTTCTGATGATGCACTCGATCCCCGGCGGACCCTTCGACGGCAACGAGATGCCGCTGCCCGACAACATCCGCGCTCGTCTGATGGCCCAGCTCGGCCTCGACCAGCCGCTCTACGTGCAATATCTGCGCTACATGTGGGGCGTGCTGCACTTCGATTTCGGCGTGCCCTATCAAAGTCCAGGCGAAACGGTGATGGGCCTTATCGCGCACGCCTGGATGCCAAGCCTGGTGCTCGGCGGCTCGGGGCTGATCATTGGTGCGCCGATCGGCATCCTGCTGGGGATGGCAGCAGCCCTCAATCGCAATACCTGGATCGATTACCTCGCTTCGGCGCTTGCAACCCTCGGGCTGACAATCCCGGTCTTCGTCATCTCGACACTGCTGATCCTGGTCTTCGCCGTCTGGCTCGGCTGGCTGCCGGCGAGCGGCTGGGGCGAACCAAAACGCTGGATCTTGCCGATCCTCGCCTACGCTGCGGTACCTCTCGCGAGCTATGCCCGCTACGCGCGCTCCGCCGTTCTCGATACCCTCAACAAACCTTTCGTCACGGTGCTGCGTGCAAAAGGCTTGTCCGAGCGCAAGGTGATTTTCCAGCATGTGCTGCGGAACTCGGCGATCCCAATGGTCACGATCTTCTTGCCGATGTTCGTCGGTATCGCCACAGGATCGATCTTCGTCGAGCAGATGTTCCGGGTGCCGGGGCTGGGTGCTT
>JAQGKB010000125.1 GCA_028290345.1 Hyphomicrobiales bacterium
CCTCGATCAGGCGCGTGAAGTTGCGTCCAACTACAAGACGCCGGGGCTGTTCTTCGACATAATTCTGACGCCCGACTGCGTCTGCGCCGCCTGCATCGAGCGCATGCTGGCCAATGGTCTCGATCCGGAAAATCCGGCCGATCGCCTCAAGAACGACGAGGCCGTCAACGAGCAGTTCCGCCAGGAAACCAGCCGGGCGCTGTTCGAGGAATTCCCCGAGTTGCGCGTCTTCTACAATTGCGGTCACATCCACAAGCAGGGACCGCAGCGGTTCTCGACCTATACCCACCTCGAACTCGAAAGCCTGCCGACCGGCGGCTGGGGCTATGACCATTTCCCGTCCAGCGCCCGCTACGCGGCAACACTGGGCTTCGATTTCCTTGCCCACACCGGCAAGTTTCACACCAGCTGGGGCGAATTCGGCGGCTTCAAGCAGCCGCAGGCGCTCGATTACGAGTGCGCGCAGATGGTGTCGCTCGGTTCAAAATGCCTCATCGGCGACCAGTTGCACCCGAGCGGCGCGATCAATCACGATACCTACGCCTCGATCGCTGCAGCCTATGACCGGATCGAGCGGCTGGAGCCGTTCCTCGAAGGCGCGAGGCAGGTCTCCGAGATCGCCATCCTTTCGGCGGAGCATTTCAGTCCCAGCGGCGGGCGCAATCATCACAGCGACGACGGTGCCGCGCAGGTGCTGCAGGAGCTGAAACGCCCGTTCGACGTCATCGACCCCACCGCAAAATTCGAAACCTACAAACTGCTGATCCTGCCCGATGAAATTCCGGTCGGCCCCGAGCTGGCCGCACGGCTCAAGGCGTTTGTTGGCCAGGGCGGCAAACTCATTGCCTCATGGCATTCGGGTCTCGATGCCGAGGGCAATTTCACCATCGATGCGGGCCTCACCCGCAACGCCGCACCGATTGCGTTCAAGCCATCCTATGTGCGGGCACAAAAATCGCTCGACGCCTCGATGCCGGAAACCGCCTTCGTGATGTACGACGAAGCCGAGACCATTTCGGCCTCCGGCGCCAATGTCCTCGCCAAAATCTACCCCTCCTATTTCAACCGCACCTACAAGCACTATTCCTCGCACCAGCAGACCCCGGACGATCCGGCAGCCAAGGCTTTGGGCGTTGCGGTCAGCGAGCATCACGGTATTGGCTACGTGGCCTTCCCGGTGTTCCGCCTCTACCGCGCCATGGGCCAACCGCTCTATAAATACGTGGTGCGCGGCCTGCTGGACCGGCTGGTCCCGAAGCCGGCCCTGACGACCGATCTGCCGTCGGCCGGCCGGGCGACGCTGACGCGGCAGACCCGGGAAAATCGCCATGTCCTACATCTGCTCTACGCCACCCCGCAGGTGCGCGGCAAAGACGTGCGCGAAGACGACGGTTCCTCGCGCGTTATGGAAATGATCGAGGATGTCCCGGCAATCGGGCCCGTTTCGGCGAGCGTGCGTCTGCCCTCGCTGCCCAAGCGGGTCTATGACGCGCTGACCGGCGAGAGTATCGCTTGGAAGACCGGTGCGGATGGAGCCATCGAAGTCATCATCCCTCGCCTCCATATCCACAAGGCGCTGGTTTTCGAAGGCGCTTGATGAGCAGGTCCCCTAAATCTGGTCAAATTCCGCCGCCCGACGCTCGTCGCCACACTGGCGAGGCTGTCGCCCCGGCGCTATATCGAGAACCAGATTTTGAGGATCACCACGAAATGACCGTTGATGAAAGCCGGCCCACGGGGAGGAAGCGCTCGCCCACCATCGTCGATGTTGCCAACACTGCCGGCGTCGCCATCGGCACGGTTTCCCGTTACCTCAATGGCCATAAGATTCGTCGCGGCAACCGCGACCAGATCGAACACGCGATCGAAAAGCTCAGCTACCGGCGCAATGCGGTCGCCGCGGCGATGAAAACCGAACTCACGCACATGGTCGGCCTGACGGTGCCGACCTTCAACTATGAGTTCCACGGTGTGATACTGGAGCATTTGACGCGCTCGGTGCGGCGCAGCGGGCGGGCGCTCTTGACCTATTGCCATGGCGCCGACCCCAAGATCATGGAAGAAGCGCTGGATTTCTTCGCCTCCCAGCGCATCGACGCGCTGATCATGACGGGCGATGCCGGCATGTACGACCGGCTCGAGGAAGTGGTCGAGCAGGGCACGCCCTTGATCTTTTACAACAATGATTTGCGCGGATTGCCTGCCGACCGGGTGTTCGTCGACAATCGCGGTGCAAGCCATCGCGTCGTGCAGCATCTGCTCGATCTCGGGCATGAGCGCATCGGCATCCTTTGCGGCGATCTCGGTGATTCCTCCGGCCGCGAGCGCTTCGAGGGCTATGAGCAGGCCCTGACCGAACGCCGGATCCCGCTCGAGCCGAGCTACATCGCCGCTGGCGGCTGGACCACAAGCGGTGGGTTCGACGCCACCAAACGCCTGATGGCGCTGCCCAACCCGCCCACCGCGATCTTTGCCTCGAGCTACCCGATGACGCTCGGCGCGCTCGGCTGGCTCAAGGACAATGGCAAGAAAGTTCCCGACGATCTGTCGTTGGTGAGCTTTGACGACGTGCCGCTGTTCCGCCTGCATGAGGCCGGCATCACCGCCGTCGCCCAGCCGCTTGAGGAAATCGCCGAGGCCATCACCGAACTGCTGGTGGCCCGGCTCAGCCAACCCGAACACCGCGTCCCGCGCACCATCGTGCTCGATTGCGACATCATCCTACGAGGCTCAACCCGGCGTATCTAAGCCGGTGCCTGCCCGCCACCCCGGCGGCGAGGTGCATATCGGTGGTCGCGACGTCAGCCGCGCCGATCCGATTGAGCGCGGCGGCGCGATGGTGTTCTAGAACTATGCCCTCTACCGAACCCGCCCCCGACGAGCTGAAGCCTCGCCCACTGCCGCCCGACCGCAAAGAGCGGGTCCCCTTCCTGAGACTTGCCAAGCGAAACGCCGGGATGTGTGCGCGACATTGTCGAGCGGTCGTGCCTCTTTCCTAAGAAGCAGAGCCAGCGGGAGCGCTGTCGAACTTGCAGTTCCACCGCCGGAAAGTCTTTCCGAGGCGCTATTTCAGCGGCAGAAACAGCTCCACGACGACTTCATGTGCCGGCACTTCCGGGATGAGGGCCAGCCGGCGTTGGCTATAGATCGGGAAGTCACGTGCTTCCTCGCCGCTGGCCCGAAGCCAATAGCGATAGAGGTAGAGCGCGGCGGGCTCGAGATTGTTGGTATTACCCGGATAACGCAGCACTGCGCAGCGTCCGCCGGGGATCACGCCAGCCTTCATCTGCGCGTCATTCGCCTCACTCGGCTGGTCGGTCCCGGCACATATGTCCATGCTATCAGGCGATCATCGGCAGTAGCGTTGACGCCGGGATTGCGCTCGAGGTCCGATGGGCCGCTACCCAGTTCCCGCGCGGCGCGCCCCCAATTCTCGTGCTCTCGCCCATCCGGACGGGCTTCCTGATCCCAGATCTGGGTAGGCTCTCGCTCGGATCCGTCGCGAACGGGTCCTCGTGCAAATGCGATGGAACGGTTTCGCTGGCTGCGGGGTTTTTCGATAGAGGCTGGCGTCGACCTCATTTGCCAACTCGAACTAAGGAAATATTCGCAATGCCTAATAATTCTGACAACCGCGGCGGCTCCCACGAACAACACGTGAAGGCCGGCGAGCAGAGCCATAAGAACAGCTCCTCGGCTTCCAATCAGAAGTCGGCGAACCAGGACAGCGGCTCATCCACGCGGGGCGGCACTCACGAACAACACGTGAAAGCCGGTCAGCAGAGCCACAAGAATTCTTAGGCTCGACGACCGTATTTGTCCGGGCGCTCAATGGAGCGCCCGGCACTACCCGCAATGTGAACTCCCTGACCCACTAGGGATTGAGCTACAATATCTCGCAAACGAGATCGATGCAGGCGGACAGGCGACCGCCTCAGTGCCCGAAAAAATGAAGTCTGCCTCCAGCCGAAGTTAAACGAATCCGGTGCCGCCCTCGAGCGAACAATGTAAATCGGCAAGCTCAGCGGCTTCAATTGTCCGGCAGGCCGACCGCCGCGCCGAGTCACAGTGAGGCTCTGCGTCCGACACCAACTGCATCAAGCCGAAAAGTTTGGCCGCACCCGATTGCTGAAGCTTCGATAAACTCCTGCTGGTTCGGCCCACCTGGTGAAGCTCCTCCGCGCCAAGCTCGACCAGTTCGGCAAGTCGCGCTTCATGCCGTGCAAGGTCGGAGGAAACAAAACATTGCCTGGCCAGCACTGCTGTACCGACGCCTCGTGAGGCAGCATCGTCGCCGCAGCTCCCCGATCGGGGAGGGTCACTCGGCTCCGCCGTTTTATATGAGGCTCATTAGTCTCGGGCCGTGATGCTGCATTTGCCCGAGGCCCGGAACACTTTCAATGGGCCGGCGTTCGGACAGCAGGAGGTGGCACCATGGCCCACGAACATTGGAATGAGCAGCGGCGGCCAGATGGGCCGTCCAAAGGCACCGTTTCGGCGGTGGCCCTCGGACTAGGTGCGATTGCGGCGGGCGCCGTTCTCGGCATGCTGGCGTCCCGCAAACCCGTCGGGCATCCCCCAGACGATGCGCCCGAACTGGCGGCGCGCCATGCCAAATCCGGCGATTATGCCGTGGTCGGCCGCACGGTGATGATCAACAAGCCGCGCGCCGAGCTCTACGCCTTCTGGCGTGATTTCCAGAACCTGCCGCGCTTTATGGAGAACATCGAGAAAATCCGCTCCACCGGCGAGAACCGTATGGTCTGGACCATCGCCGCGCCGGCCTGGCAATCGGTCGATGTCGAAACCGAAATCGTCGAGGAGCGCGAAAACGAGCTGATCGCCTGGCGCTCGGTCGAAGGGTCGCAGATCGAAACCCAGGGCCGCATCGCGTTCAAGGATGCACCCAATGGCCGCGGCACCCTGGTCGAGGCGATCATCGCCTACAAGCCGCCCGGTGGCGAGCTTGGCCGCATGATCGCCAAGCTCTTCGGACGCGAGCCCAATATCCAGGGCCGGCGGGAGCTGAAGCGCTTCAAGATGCTGATGGAGACCGGCGAAGTCGCCACTGCCGCCAATCACCACGAACACGCCTGAAGGAGATCGCCATGCGCGCACTGACCTGGCACGGAACCCATGACGTTCGTGTCGACACCGTTCCCGATCCCGAAATCATGAATCCGCGCGATGCCATCATCAAGGTGACCTCGACCGCGATTTGCGGCTCGGACCTGCACCTTTACGACGGCGTCATCCCCGGCATGCTGCCCGGCGACGTGCTCGGCCATGAGTTCATGGGCGAAGTGGTCGATGTCGGCGCCTCCAGCACGCTGCAGAAGGGCCAGCGGGTGGTGGTGCCGTTCACCATCGCCTGCGGCAAGTGCTATTTCTGCGAGCGGCACCAGTTCTCCGCCTGCGACAACTCCAATCCCGTCGACACCCAGGATATATCGGAAAAGCTCTATGGCCATCCCATGAGCGGGCTGTTCGGCTATTCGCACCTCACCGGCGGCTATGCCGGCGGCCAGTCCGAATATGTCCGCGTGCCGTTCTCCGATGTCGGCCCGCTCGTCATTCCCGACGGCATCGACGACGACAAGGTATTGTTCCTCTCCGATATCCTGCCCACCGGCTGGATGGCGGCGGAGAATGCCAATATCGAGGAAGGCGACATCGTCGCTGTCTGGGGTTGCGGTCCGGTGGGTCTGTTCGCCATCCAGAGCGCCCTGCTCATGGGCGCCGGCCAGGTCATCGGCATCGATCACCATCCGCACCGGCTTG
>JAQGKB010000163.1 GCA_028290345.1 Hyphomicrobiales bacterium
CAGCACACGACGTTCGACGAACGAGATCAGCCCGAAGAACAAAGCCGAAAAGGTCGAGCCGACGACGATGGTGGCGAAGAGCAAAGGCGAGTCGAAATTGTAGGTGGCCTGGATGATCAGGGCCCCAATGCCAGTCGTTGCCCCGACCCATTCGCCGATGATGGCGCCGACAACGGCGGTCGAGGCCGAAATCTTGAGGGCAGAGAATAGGTAAGGCAGCGCGTTCTTGAAGCGCACCTTCTGGAAAATTTCCCGCTGCGAAGCCGAGAGCACATGCATCAGTTCGAGCTGTTGCGGGTTCACGTCCTTGAGGCCGCGCGTCATGTTCACCAAGGTCGGGAAAAAGCAGATGATCGCGGCGATGGCGATTTTCGGTTGCAGCCCATTGCCCAGGATCAGCACCAGGATGGGGGCCTTCGCCACCGTGGGAATGGTGTTGAACATTACCGCGATGGGAAAAAACGCGTCCTCCGCCGTTGGCTTGTGGACGAAAGTGGTGGCGAGAAGGATGGCCGCGAGGTTGCCGATGGCGAAGCCGGTGATCGCCTCGACCACCGTAGGCCAGAGGTTCTGCATCAAAATGCCAAATTTCTCGAACAGCACCACGGCAACGGCGCTCGGCGCGGGTGCGATGAATGACTTGATAGAAAAGACGTGCACCGACATTTCCCAGAGCAGGACGATGGCCACCAGCGCCAGCACCGGGAGCAGGCGCTTGCGCCAGGCGAGCCGGCGCTTGCGTGCGATGAAGGCTGCCTGCTCGGCATCGTTGGTGACGAAGGCCGCGCTCGGGACCCCGATGTCGCTCGTCGTGTCGGTCATCTCAACAGCCCTCCAGCACGCCGCGCAGCCGGGTGACGAGCTTGGCGAAGTGCGGCTCCTCGCGGATTGCCACCTTGCGCGGCATCGGCAGATCCACAGGGACCTGAGCGCGTACCCGACCGGGACGGGCCGCCAGCAGCAACACCTCCTGCCCCAGGAACGCCGCCTCATAGATGGAGTGGGTGACGAAAAGGATGGTCGTACCGGTACGCTCCCACACGCTGAGCAGTTCCTCGTTCAACCGGTCTCGGGTGATCTCGTCGAGAGCACCAAATGGCTCGTCCATCATCAATAGCCGCGGGCTGTTGACCAAGGCCCTGGCGATCGACACTCGCTGGCGCATGCCGCCTGACAGCTCGTGCGGAAAGGCCTTCTCCCAGCCCGCGAGCCCGACGAGTTTCAATAGGTCCTCTGGATTTTGGCGCGCGCCACCACCGCCACCGCCGACTTCGAACGGCAGGGTGACGTTTTCAATGACCGTGCGCCACGGCAACAGGGCCGGGTCCTGGAACACGAAGCCGATATCCCGGCGCCGCCGCGCAGCGTCGGGATCGGCTCCGAACACCCGGGCGGTTCCGGATGCAGGCTTGATGATATCGGCAACAACGCGCAGCAACGTCGACTTGCCGCAACCCGATGGGCCGAGCAGCGTCAAGAAGCCGCCTTTGGGCACGACCAGGTTGATCCGGTCGAGGGCGGTGACCGTCCCCCGCTCAGTGGTGAATCGAACCGTTACATTGTCGAGCCTTATGGCAGGCTCGGCAATGTTCGGTGCGATCTGCGGGGAGACGGTTTCGTCGAGCGCCATCGTACCCGTCACGCTCAACCGATCTTCGGACGGGAATCGGCCGTGGCGTCGAGGACGACGGTGGTCTCGACCGCATCGAGCGCGGGTGTGCCGGCGCTGAACTGCCCAAGCTGGCTATAAAGCTTGATCTGGGCGTCCCAAATCGCCGGATCGAAAGTGCCCCAGCCACCCTTCTGCGTCGCGGGCGTGAAGACGTGCTTGAGCATCACGGGTGCCGCAGCCAATTCATCCTTCTTCACCAAGTTGGGGAATTCCTTGATCAGCAGATCGACGGCTGCCTCGGGATTGGCCTTGGCGTACTCCCATCCCTTTCCAGACGCCTTGAGGAAGGACGCCAGCAGGTCGCCCTTGCTCGCAAGGGTCTCGGCCGTCGTATAATAGGGGTTGGCGTAGAGTTGCACCCCGTTATCCCAGAGTTTTAGGGTGACATGGTCGGGACCGAGCGGGGCGAGAGCAGTGGTGTTGGTGACCCAACCCGAAATCGCATCGACCTGCCCGGTCAGCACCGGCGTCATGTCCGACCCGATGACGACAACCTCAACATCGCCTTCGGCAATTTTGTTGACCTTGAGCAGCGCGCTGAGCAGCGGCCGGCCGGTGGCCTGGATGCCGATCTTCTTGCCGATCATATCCTTGGGCGTGGATATCGGCTTGGAGGCGAGAGAGAAGAAGGCATAGGGATGCTGCTGGGCGCAAACCGCAAAGGCCTTAACCGGAATCCCGTGTGACGCTGCCAGCATCAGCGAGGGGCTCGAGGAAACCTGCCCGATCTCGTACTGGCCGGACGCAACGATCGCCACGCCGTCATTATTTGGGCCCCCGGGCTGGATGGCGAAATTCAGGCCCTGCTCCTCGAAGTAGCCAAGATGCTTGGCCACGATTTCGCCGAGCTGATTGCCGCCGCCCAGCCAGCCGAGCTGCATGTTGATGGTTTTCGTACCGGATTGTGCCAGCGTACGGCCTGAGATGAGGGCCGGCATCGCGATCGTGGCGGCAAGGCCGGCGCCGATCTGCAGGACGTTGCGTCGAGAAAAATTCGGTAAGACCATAAAAACTGTTCCCTTTTGCCCGGCCGTCACGTCGGCCACCCGTTTTCGTGCGCCTGCCGGATCCGACAGGGCCGTCTTGTTGTTTCCACGCGGAACGCCGCAATTGTGAAAAGCATATGACTTGCAGAGTGCGCTCCGGAAGAGCTAATTTTCGCGATGCCCGATGCCAAAATGGCATCACCTGGAGCAGTTCATGCACGCAGTAGTCTTACGCTACATCGATCAGGTCGCCCGCTTTGGATCAATTCGGCGGGCGGCGGAAACGTTGAATATCGCGTCGTCAGCGGTCAACCGCCAAATCCTGAAGCTGGAGGCCGCCATCGGGACGCCGCTCTTCGAGCGCGTGGGCAACGGGGTAAGGCCAACACCGGCTGGCGAATATGTCATTCGACACGCCCGCGACACGCTGGCCGATTGGCAGAGGACGCGGACCAACATTTCGGCGCTGAGTGGAAATATCCACGGCGAGGTGCGAGTCGGTACCATTCCCTCAGCGATGATTTCCATCCTACCCAAGGCGCTGGATAGCCTGGCTCAGGCACACCCGAACCTCAAATTTCGCGTGCTCGACATGGCGCCCAGCGACCACGCGGAAGAAATGCGCGCCGGCCGCCCGGACGTGGCGGTGCTGTTTATCGACAGGCGTTACAGGGACTACGAGATTGTAGCGCAATTGGGTGCAAAGGTTGGAGTGATCATGCGGCCGGATCATCCGCTGGCCAAGCGCTCGCAACTAACGCTGACCGAATGCTCGAGCTATCCGGTGACCATGCTCGACGATCCGTGGCTCTTGTTCGAATCGACCCTGCAGAACGAGTTCATCCGGAGCGGGGCGGAACTCAACACGGTGCTGCGCACCAATTCCATGACGTTGATGAAACAGGCGATCAGCAGCGGCATGGGCCTCGGATTTTTCACGCCGGTGGGCTTTCTTGATGAAATCCGCACCGGTCAGCTCGTTCACGTGCCGCTGACCGAGCACGACCTCGCTGCGACCGATATCGGCCTTTTCGTCCATCGCGGACGCGCGCGCTCTCCAAGCGTACAGTTGCTGGTTCGGGCGTTGAGTGACGAATTCGTCCGGGCCGCGAGCGATCTGCGAAACGCGCCGACGAAGGCCTGAGACGGTTCAGAGCGGACCGCGCTCATTCACCACAAATACCAGCAATTTCAGGAAGATGAAGTGGCGGGAGTGACGGGACTCGAACCCGCGACCTTCGGCGTGACAGGCCGACGCTCTAACCAACTGAGCTACACCCCCAGCGGCGGGAACGACGCCCCCGCAAGGTGTGGTCTGTTTATTGGTGGTCCCGATGCAAGTCAAGCGGCCTGAGCCAACCTTTTGTGGATGCGCGCAAAATGTTTTGGCCGAACACGCTGCACCCCGGGTTTTACCACGAGATTAGAATGGCTTGGATGGGAATTGGAAGGCCTGGAATGCCCGGCGTGGGGTGGGCCATGGTGGGCGATGACGGACTCGAACCGCCGACATCCTCGGTGTAAACGAGGCGCTCTACCAACTGAGCTAATCGCCCGCGGGCGACGGGCAAGCAGCCCGGACCAGCGGCGCCCTGCTTAGGGGCTTGGCCGAGGTCCGTCAACCAAAATGCATCGGCAACCGGATCGCCGAAACGCAAATGGCCTCGGCGCTATACGCTCGAGGCCACGTGCAACCAAAACTAGTCGTTGATTAGTTGATGGAATCTTTCAGGCCCTTGCCGGGCTTGAACTTGGCCTGGTTAGAGGCCGGGATCTGGATTTCCGCGCCCGTTGCCGGGTTGCGGCCGGTGCTGGCCTTACGCGCCGACACGGAGAACGTGCCAAAACCAACCAGACGCACTTCTTCGCCCGCCTTCAAGGAAGCCGTGATCGCTTCAAAGACCGCATCGACTGCCTCGGCCGCCTGGGCCTTGGTGATGTCGGCTTTGTCGGCGACGACGCCGATCAGATCATTCTTGTTTGACATTGCATTTCCTCACATTGGGGTGCCCGCCCTCGCTGGCGAAGCAAAACGGGGCCACCCTTTTGCGATTCTGGCGCAAACGCAAGGATTTCCGGGGCTTTTGCCCCCAAACACAGCGCATTCTTGTTAATGGGGTGTGAATTTTGTCTCAGGTGGCAAAGTTTGGCTCAATGGCCCGTACTCCGGGGCTTTCTGGCCCTCGCGATCGAATCGTGCGCCAAATCGCGAATCAGCGCTTCGACCGCAGGCGCATCTCGACCTGCCCGTTGTAGATCGGCAAAGAAGGTCATCCCCGTCATGGCAAAGAGGACGTCGACCAGATCGGCTGCAGCATCGGCCCGGATCGTTCCCTGATCCGACATGCGCCCGGCCAGCACTGACAGAACATGGCGACGGCGTTCGTTGCGCTCGCGCAGCGCCCTGGCGAAATCAGTCTCCATGCTGGCGACCGCAATCAGCCTGTGCAGGCCCAGATGGTTATGGCTCCAGAAGCTGCAGAATGTGGTGATCAGTGCATCGACTCCCGCGACCGGATCAGGCAGCGCCATGGCTTCGGCAATGCGGTGCAGGCCTCCCTGCCGCGCCCGATCGTCGAACACCGCCTCAAGCAGTTGGCGGCGGGTGCCAAACTGATTGTGCACGGTTAATCGAGTGACCCCTGCCCGCTTGGCCACGGCATCCAACGAAAAGCTCTTTTCCGCCTCAGCCTCCTGCAAGACGGCAAACGCACTTTCCAGCACCCGCGCGCGGACCTGTTCGACGGCGGCATCGCGCGCCGCGCTCACATAGCGGCGAGGCTTTTGCTCAGTTGACATTTCTTTTCACTATACTAACTGTATATCCAATTCAACGCTACTCAGGGGGATCCCATGGATCTGGTTCCGGCTACTGCGCTCGTCATTCATATTGCATCGGCGATGTTTTGGGGCGGCACAACGCTCGTGCAGGCGCGTCTCGGCAATACGCCACAGATGCGCAGTCTATTCGCGCCGCAAATAGGAGCCGCGGTACTGGCGATCCTTTCGGGGGCAGTGCTTTGGTCGACGTTGCGCGGCGGCTCCTTCGTAGCTAGCGACCGGGTCCTGGCGTTAGGCTCGGCGGCGGCGCTTATTGCCGCGATTTTGCAAATCCTCATCGAATGGGCACTGCGCGCCAAACCTGAGGGCTTGGGTTTTCTGCGGAGCACCTCCGCCCGTCGGGTGGTGGGCGGCTTGATCGGCATCGCTGTACTGGGCATGGCGCTGTGGCGCGTTCTCTG
>JAQGKB010000167.1 GCA_028290345.1 Hyphomicrobiales bacterium
GCAGCCTGATACCGATCTCGCCATTTGTGACGATCGCCGCGAGCGGCTGGTTCACCTCATGCGCGATCGAGGCGCTGAGTTCGCCCAGCGTGGTGACGCGGGTGACATGGGCAAGGTCCGCCCGCACCTTGAGCAAAGCCTCCTCCGCGAGCTTGCGGTCATGGATATCGGCATCGCTGCCGTACCAGGCGAGGATGTTGCCGGCCTTGTCGAGCAGCGGCATCGCCCGGCTGAGGAACCAGCGGTATTCGCCGTCGAACCGCTTGACGCGAAGCACGGACTCGATGGGCTTTCGCTCCGCGAAGCCCACGAGCCAATTGCCATAGGCCTGCGGAAAGTCATCCGGATGGACCTGTCCTCCCCAGCCGGAGTTCAATACCTCCTGCATGGACATGCCGACATATTGCAGGGCACGTGCGTTGAGAAAGTCCATCGAGCCATCGGACCGGGTTCGCCAGATCGTTGCGGGCACCGCGTCGATGATCTGCTGGATCCGGCTCTCGGCTTCCTTCGCGGACGTGACGTCCATCACAGCCCCGACCATCTCCACGCTCCCTGACGAATCCTTGCTGGTGCGGGCGACGATATGAACGTGCTTGACCGTTTCGTCCGGCATTAGCAGCCGATATTCATGCTCGTAGTCGAGGGCCTCGCCCTTCACCTTCTCGATCGTCTGCCGCACGATGTCCCGGTCTTCGGGATGGGTGCGCTCCAACACCAGATCGAGCGTAGGGGAAACGCTCATGTCATACCCGAAGATCCGGAATGTCTCCTCCGACCAGGTGAGCTTACTGGTGGCGATCTGCCAGCCAAAGCTCCCCACTTGGCTCAGCCTTTGGGCTTCCGCCAGATGGGCCTGGCTGCGCCGCAGCAGGTCTTCGTTCTGCTTGCGCTCGGTAATGTCCTCGCAGGCGACCAGCACGATCAGGCCGCCACCCGGCCGGCGCACGGCTTTCGCATTTTCGCGCACCCAGAGGACGGAGCCATCCTTTCGGATCGTGCGAACCTCCCAGTTGCGTGACTGGCCAGACGCGGCGACGCAACTCGCAAGATTTTGGCGAATGAACTCCCGGTCCTCCTCGCGGAAGACCTCCAGAACCGATCTGCCGAGCAACTCATCGACTGTATAGCCAAGCTGCCCGGCGCCAAAGCTATTGACCGAAAGCACCAACCCGGCGGCATCGACCATGAAATACATCACCGGGTTGTGCTCAAAAACCTCGCGCCATTGCTCTTCGCTCTCGCGCAGCGCTTCGGTCGCGCGTCGCTGCGCGGTGATATCGTTGTTGGTCTCGAGAATGGCGCGCGGCCGCTGCTGTTTGTCGCGCTGCAGCGCCCACCGGCTCGATACCACCATCTGGCCGCCGTCCGCCTTGGTGTGCACGAGTTCGCCCTCCCAGCGACCGGCGTTGAGCAACTCGGTCTTGATCCGCTCGAGCGGCTGCGGGAACACCGTGTGCAGCAGATCGTGGATGGTAGCCTTGCCAACCACCTGCGCCGCGGTCCAGCCATAGGCCTCCTCGGCGCCACGGTTCCAGTAGGTGATGACCTCGTTCATGTCGCGCACGAAGATTCCGTCGCGTGTCAGATCGAGCAGCCCCGCACGTTCGCGCAGCTTGGCGGAGGCCGCCTTGTCTTCCAGGGCCAGAAAGGCGGTGGTTCCGATCGCGGCGAGGCTGACCAGGAATCGCAGGATCGGCATGCCGGTCACGCTCAGCCCGTGCGACAGCAGATAGCCCGCGATGGTCAGCCCGGCGCATCCCAGCGAGACGAGCCACACTCCGCGCCGATCGAGAAATCTCGACGACAGCAGGATGACCACGCTGTAGAGGGCCGCGATCGCCATCCCTAAGTTCGTGAATGCATCGACGGAAAAGATAATGGCCGTCAGCAGGACGGCGACGACCGCCAGAAACAACGAATTGCTGCGTAACCGCTGGGTCGCCTGGCCCATTGCAATGGAACCCCTTTGCCCGCCCCCAACTTGCCCGACCGTCACTGAGGCCACCCGCGAGAGCGATCCGAAGTAGCCCCGGGCCGTGGCCTCAAGTTACTACGCGGGACTGCAGAAACCAAGGTACTACACACCGCACTGGCAAGAGCCGGCGGACGGCCTTGCCGGCAATACTTTCACCGGTTGGCTTCCGCCTGCGTCAGCTTTCCATCCGCGACCGGCGCCGCCAGATCGAACGTTACCTTCATTAACCATCCCGCTTTGCCCCCTTGACCCATCGCATTCTCTACTTCATAACCAAATGGTTCTGAAACACTCTGGTTATGAAATGACGCCGTCCGAACATCTCGATGCCACCTTCATCGCACTTGCCGATCCCACCCGCCGGGCCATTCTGGCGCGGCTGGCGACTGGCGAGGCCTCGGTGGCGGAATTGGCAAAGCCCTTTGCGATGAGCCAGCCGGCCGTCTCCAAGCACCTGAAGATGCTGGAGCGGGCGGGGCTGATTTCGCGGGGGCGCGAGGCGACGCGGCGGCCGTGCCGAATCGAAGCGGCGCCGCTCGCGGCCGCCAATGGTTGGCTCGAGCGCTACCGGGCCATCTGGGAAGGCAACTTCCAGCGGCTCGACAGCCTGCTGCAAGAACTGCAAGCCGAACAAGCCAAATTGCAAACCAAAGATCAATGAGGAGACTTCATATGCAAAAGATCAGCCCGTTCCTGTGGTTCGACAACCAGGCCGAAGAGGCCGTGAATCACTATATTTCGATTTTCAAGGACTCGCGCATCGTCAATACCTCGCGCTATGGCGAGGCTGGCCCAGGCCCTGCCGGTTCAGTCATGGCGATGACTTTCATTCTTGAGGGCCAGCAGTTCCAGGCGCTTAATGGCGGGCCGCATTTCAAGTTCACCCCCGCCATTTCGCTGTTCGTCAATTGTGAGACCCAGGATGAAGTCGATTACTACTGGAACAAGCTGCTCGAGGGCGGCGGCCGCGAGGATCAATGCGCCTGGCTGCAGGACCGGTTCGGGCTTTCCTGGCAGATCGTGCCGAACGCACTGAGCCGCTACCTCAGCGACAATGATCGGACAAAGGCCAACCGGGTGATGCAGGCCATGCTGCAGATGAAGAAGATCGATATCGCCGCACTCGACCGGGCGTACGCCGGCTGACTCCCACCCTAACCTAGGCCGGCGGCCCGTGCGACCGGGGCCGGCCACAAGAAGGAGAAACGACAATGCTCTTGCAAAACGCCCTGGAGGTCAGCACCCCCAACGAACGGGCAATCCTAATCACCCGCGGCTTCGACGCGCCGCCCGAAAGGGTCTTCGAGTGTTTCACCCAGCCGGCGCTCGTGTCGCGCTGGATGCTCGGACCGCCGGGATGGACCATGCCGGTCTGCACCGTCGATCTGCGCGTCGGTGGCAAGTACCGCTTCGAATGGCGCAGCCAGGACGGCGCGAGCATGGGCATGACCGGCACCTTCCGCGAGATCGTGCCCAACGAAAAACTCGTCAGCACCGAAATCTTCGACGAGGACTGGACGGGCGGCGAAGCCTCCGTGGAACTGACTTTCGCTGAAAGCAAAGGTCGCACCATCGCCACCTACCTTCTCACCTACTCCTCCCCCCAGGCCCGCGACGGTGCCCTGGCCAGCGGCATGGCCGACGGCATGGAAATGGGCTTCAAGAATTTGGACGAGGTGCTGAAGGGTTGATGCGGCGGGGCAACGGCCACGGGTGGTGCGACGTCCTCATCGTTCGAGGATCGCTCCACTCCCGCCTCACCATTCATCGTAAGGGCTCATCCCCGCCGCATTTCCCCCACCGTTCGTCACCCTCGGGCTCGACCCGAGGGCCCAGACTGCATGCGGTGGTGCTTGCCGCAAGTCTGGGTCCTCGCATCAAGTGCGAGGATGACGAATGTGGGGGCGGTGCCGTCCTCCGTTATTCCCGAAGCTAGCCCGCTACTTCCTGCTCACCCGCCAAATCGTGCCGTTGCCGTCCTCGCTGACGAACAGCGACCCGTCCTTGGCCACCGCGATGCCCACCGGACGCCCCCAGACCCGGTCGTTGTCGAGCACAAACCCGGTCATGAAATCCTGATAGGTGCCCGTCGGCTTGCCGTCGGGGCCGAAATCCAGTCTCACCACCTTGTATCCGGTGCGGGTGTTGCGGTTCCATGAGCCGTGCAGGGTGACGAAGGCGTCGCCCTTGTAGTCGGGCCCGAACGCATCGCCGGTGTAGAAGGCAATGTTGAGCGGCGCCGAATGCGCCTGCATCAGCACGTCGGGCACGGTCACCTTGTCCTTCAGGTCCGGCCGCACGCCTTTGTGGCGCGGGTCCTCGTGGCCGCCGATGTAGTACCAGGGCCAGCCGTAGAACGCCCCTTCCTGCACATGGGTGGCGTATTCGAACGGCACGTTGTCGCCCAGTGCGTCGCGCTCGTTGACCACGCACCAGAGATCGCCTGTCGCCGGCTGCACCGTTACGCCGGAGCAATTGCGCAGGCCGGTGGCAAAAATCCGCCCGTTCTTGCCGTCCGGATCATAGGTCCAGATATCGGCCCTGCCCCGTTCCGAGCCCCAGGCCGCCCCCAGCGGTTGCTCGCTGCTCCAGGCCTTCAGCCCGTTGGGCGGAGCATTGTCGACACCCTCCGCGACATTGCTGCCCGAACCGACCGAGAGATACATGGTCTTGCCGTCGGGCGAAAAAACTATGTCGCGCGTCCAGTGGTGATTGGATGGAACGTTCGGAACGATCACCTCCGCCTTCCCGGCGGCTTGCAGCGCGCCGGACGTATAGGGAAATCGCACCACGCTGTTGGAATTGGCGACATAGACCCATTGCGGATCGGGGCCCGGTGGATAGAACGCGATGCCATAGGGTTGGTGCAGCCCGCTGGCGAAAGTCCCCTCCTCGCTCGGTTTCGCGCTGCCGGCGGCGATGCGGAAAACCAGCACCTTGTTGTCCGAACTATCGGCAACGAAGAGATCGCCATTCGGGGCAAAGCGGATGGCGCGCGGATTGGGGATGCCCGAGGCAACCAGCTCCGCCTGGAACCCGTTCGGCAGTTTTGGTACCGCGCCCTTGGGCATGGCAACGGGCGCCGGGGGGTTGGCGCCAGAAGGCGTCACGAATGGCGGTTCGAGATCGCCGGGCTGGATCAGCCGCGCCACGCCCGGCGCATCCCTGCTCCAATCGCCGAAGGCTTGCTTGCCGGTGAGTATGTTGGTCGCCGGCTCGTCTGCCAGGGCGCAACTGCTCAGCAGGCCCAGCATCAGCACTGCGATCACAGGAACACGCTTTGCCGTTTGTGCCTCCTCCGCCGACCTGGCCCAGCAACGCCGCTCCGCTGTGCACGTTCCCGCTACACGCAATGGTGAACGTGCGACGAGCGGTCACCTGTCGCAACTGCTGTCGGTTGTGGCAAGAAATGCTTACATCGTCACTTGCCGATGAAGCGTGTTCTAGGCAATGTGCAAGACCCTTCCTCCTGCCCCAGAGTGCCAATGCCCAAACTATTTTCGCCTCTCACCCTGCGCGATTTGACTCTCAAGAATCGCACGGTGGTTTCGCCCATGTGCCAATATATCGCCAAGCATGGCTTCGCCAACGACTGGCATCTCGTTCACCTTGGGCGTTTCGCCATGGGCGGGTTTGGGCTGGTGTTCGTCGAATTCACCGCCGTGGCCCCCGAGGGCCGGATCACCTACGCCGATCTGGGCCTCTGGAACGACGCCCAGATCGCCCCGCTCAAGCAGATCGTGGATTTCGTCCATAGCCAGGGCGCTGCCGCCGGCATTCAGCTGGCCCACTCCGGGCGCAAGGGCGCCGCGGGCAATCCGTGGCGGCCGGCACCGCAGGACGAAGCTGAAAAGCTCGATATCGGCTACGAGGAATGGGTGGCCGTTGCGCCCAGCGCCGTGGCCCATTCCAGCGCCTTCAAGACCCCGGCGGAGCTCGATGCCGCCGGCATCGAGCGTATAAAGCAGGGCTTTGTCGACGCCGCGATCCGTGCCGACAAGGCCGGCTTCGACGTCGTCGAACTCCACGCCGCGCATGGCTACCTGCTCAACCAGTTCCTCTCGCCGCTCTCCAACCACCGCACCGATGCCTACGGCGGCAGCCGCGAAAACCGCATGCGCTTTCCGCTCGAGGTGGTCGATGCAGTGCGGGCGGTCTGGCCGAAGCAGAAGCCGCTCTTCGTGCGGATCTCGACGACCGACTGGCACCCCGATGGCTGGCAGGTCGAGGACAGCATCGCCTTCGCCCATGAGCTCAAGGCTCGCGGCGTCGATATCGTCGATTGCTCGTCCGGCGGCTTCGATGGCGCACTCACCCAGCCCAAGGCGCATTACCAGGTGCACCTCGCCGAAGCCGTACGCAAGGCCGGCATCGGTACCATGGCCATCGGCCTCATCACCGATCCTTCGGGCGCCGAGTCGATCATCGCCCGCGGCGATGCCGACCTCGTGGCCCTTGCCCGCGGCGCTCTCGACGATCCGAACTGGCCGCTGCATGCCATGCGCGAGTTCGGCGCCGACGAGCAGTATTCATCCTGGCCGAGGCCGGTAGGCTACGCCGTGCGCGCCAAGGATCGGGTGCTGAACACCAAGCAGGCAGCGGAGTAAAGGGCGAGGACATCACGTGGGGCGGAGCAAGTCCGCCCCACCCCCGGCGTTGCAAGTCCCCCCTGCCGGCCCCCGTCACACCCCTGGTAACCCTTGCTTTACCATAGCCTTATCCGGATGTGGGCAATGCGCTCACGGTCACTTTTACACAAATGTAATAGCTAAAATTCGTCGCAATCGCAGCCGCACTCTTGTGCTCGCAAGGCCGCGTAACCACGTCCGGCACATATCGCCAGGGAGAATGACGATGACAACCAAAGCCGCGCTATTCGCGCTCCTCGCACTCTGGGGCGTCGGCACCAGCCTCCCCGCTCGCGCCGAAGACATAGCGCCGGACGATCCGACCAACGCCTCCTATGCCGGGGCTTCACCCTGCGACGTGAGCTTCACCAACCGCGCCTGGACCAAATCCGAACCGGGCGAGCTGCCGGGCGTCACCCGGATTTTCCTCTCCGATGGCACGCTGGTTCAGGACAGCTGCTGGGACACGCATCGCCTCTCCCAATGGAAAATGGTGGCCGACCGGAAGCTGATCTGGAACGAGAACGGCATCGACATCACCGCCGACATCGTAACGCTCGGCCCCAATGAACTGGTGCTGAGCCTGAACCTGCCCGGCGGGTCCGTCCGGGAACGCTATACGTCGGTCTAGGTGTTCGGCCCAAACAGCCCCCAACGAAAAAGGGCGCAAACCTTTCGGTCCGCGCCCAGTTTTCCCTGCATGGGATCTCTTGCTATTCGGCTGGCACTTCAGCCGGTTGCGACGACTTGATGGTCACCTGCGTGAGGATCAGCGCCAGCACGGCGCAGACCGCGAAGCCCACCACCATCGGCATTGCCGTGCCGTTGAAATAGGCGCCGACCACGCCCATCACCACGGCCCCGGTGACCAATTGCAGCGTGCCCAGCATGGCCGATGCCGTCCCGGCGATCTCGCCATGCTCTTCCATCGCCAGAACGCCGGTGGTCGGCAGCACCAACCCGAGGAAGCCGAAGGCGATGAACATCAGCGAACCCAGCACATCCAGCCTGTCGACGCCGAGCAGGAACACCACCAGCAGCGCCACCATCGCCGCCGCGAAACCGCTGACCGCGGTGCGCACCACCTTGTTCAAACCGAACCGCTTTACCCAGAACCCGGTCGACTGCGACACGCCGAAGAACGAGATAGCGTTGATCGAGAAGGCGAAGCTGTATTGGGTCGGCGTCAGGCCATAGTGGTCGATCAGGATGAACGACGAATTGCCGATATAGGCCATGAAGCTCGACATCCCGAAGGCACCGATGAAGCTCAGGCCCAAAAAGGTCTTGTCGCGCAGCAGGATGCCGTAGCTCTTGAACGCACCGCGAACGCTGCTCTCGAGCCGCGCCTCTGCCGGACGCGTCTCCTTCAGCGCCACGATGGTGAACAGCAGGCCGAGCACGCCCGCCCCGGACATCACCCAAAACACGGTCCGCCAGTCACCGAACTGGATGACCAGGCTCCCGGTAAGCGGCGCCAGGATCGGCGAGATCGAGAACACGAGCATAAGCAAGCTCATCAGCTGCGCGGCTTCCGCCCCGCGATAGCCATCCCGCACGATGGCGCGCGGCAATGCCATGCTGGCACAAGCCCCGACGCCCTGAATGAAGCGGAAGACAATGAGCCACTCGATGCTCGGCGACAGCGCGCAACCGATCGCACCGGCGACGAACAGCACCATGCCGAAGTACAGCGGTGGCTTGCGCCCGATCATGTCGCTCACCGGCCCGTAGACCAGCTGGCACACGGCAATCGCCGCCATGAACGACATCAGGCTGGCCTGCACCTGCGCGGTGCTGGCCGACAGGCTCCCCGCGATCGAGGGCAGCGTGGGCAAATACATATCGATCGCAAACGGTCCGATGACCGATAGCAAGCCGAGAACGACGGCCGCCTTCACAATTTGACTTCTCATAGGACGCATCTTTCGAAAACAGCGTTACGCCACCCCAATCGGGGGCGTATGGCAATATGGCGTTGTGACGAGGGACTGGCCCCGGGGCATAACCACGCCACGCCGAAGCCAGACTTCAGTGTCCAAAATGTTAGACACCACTGTCAAAATTAACTTTGGACACTCTTGTCCAATTCGTCAACCCCCTTTATGCTGTGGGGATGGAAACAACTTCTGACCTGTCGCGCGAAGCTCTCGCCCCGCGCGGCCAAGCAGCCAAGCGCCTCAGCATCCTGGATGCTGCCACTGCGGTCTTCTGCCGGGACGGCGTTGCCGCCGCCAGCATCGACGCCATTGCGGAAGCTGCCTGCGTTTCACGACAAACGGTTTACAATCACGTCGGCGACAAAGAAAAACTCTTCGTGGCCGTGGTGAAGGAAGTGACGGCACGCTCGACCGCCCGCCTCTTCGAAACCCTCGGCACCTTTCCGGAAACGCCCGTTGACGTCGAGCATGAACTGACCGAGTTCGCGGTCCGTCTCGCCGGTAACTGCATGTGCGACCCGGACGGGGCAGCGCTGCGCAAGCTGATCGAAAACGAGGGCCAGCGCTACCCGGAACTGTTCGCCACCTGGAAGCAATATGGTCCGGGCAAGAGCTGGCCGGCCATCTCCGCCCGCTTTGCCAAACTCGCCAGCGCCGGCGACCTCGATATTCCCGATGCCAACCTCGCCGCTCGCCAGTTCATGGCGCTGGTCAACGCCGATTTGCCCAACACCTACTACATGGGCCAGCCCCCCACCGACGCCGAACTGCTCGAAGCCGCCACCAACGCCGTCAGCACTTTTATCCGCGCGTACCGGCGGCAGTCAGCGGCGGGTTGATTCCGGCCCAACCACCGCTGCTCCGCCACGCCCCGCTGATCACCCACCATCGCTTGTGCACCCAGGCGCCGCCCACCGGCTCGTCACCCTCGCGCTCGACGCGAGGGCCCAGACTGCGGGCGATGGTGCTCATCACAAGCCTGGGTCCTCGGGTCAAACCCGAGGATGACGAATGAGGGGTGATGGCTCAACCGATGGATCGGAAGGCCCAGATGCGAGATCTGGCGAGCCTCGAACCACGAGGTTCGGGCCCTACAACAACACCTGCGTCCCAATCTCCACCACTCGCCCCGTCGGAATGTGGAAATATTCCGTCGCGTCGGTAGCGTTGCGCGCCAGCGCGATGAACAGCCGGTCCACCCAGAACGGCAGCCCGCCTTTCGGCGTCGGCTTCAGCGAGCGGCGGGAGAGGAAGAACGAGGTCGACATGATGTCGAACTTCCAGCCGAGCTTGCGGCCCAGCGCCAGGGCCTTTGGGATGTTCGGGGTTTCGACGTAGCCGAAGGTCACGATCACGCGGGCGAACAGTTCGCTGAGCGATTCGATCCGCACCTTCTCGTCGTCCGGCACGCGCGGCGAATTCGAGGTCAGAACCGTCAGGATCACGTTGTGCTCATGCAGCACCTTGTAGTGCTTGAGGCTGTGCAGCAGCGCCGTCGGCGCGCCTTCGATATCGCTGGTGAGGAACACCGCAGTGCCCGGAACGATGGTCGGGCGCTTCTTGGTGAGGTTGTCGACGAGGAACTGCAGCGGCACCTCGTCGCGACGGGTCTTGTCGATGAGTCGTTTTCGGCCCGCCATCCAGGTGACCATGATCAGCGCGACTAGCGCCGCAACGAGTGCCGGCACCCAGCCGCCCTGCTCGATCTTGCTGACGTTGGCGATGAAAAAGCCCATGTCCATGACCAGGAACGGCACCATCGTTGCGGCAACCGCTGCCGGGTGCCATTTCCAGATCCGCCACATGACGATGGAAATCAGGATCGCCGTGACCAGCATGACGCCGGACACCGCAATGCCGTAAGCCGACGATAGCGCATTCGAACTCTTGAAGCCGACAACCAGCAGCAACACCGCAATCAACAGGATGGTGGTGATCTGCGGCATGTAGATCTGGCCGGATTTCGTCTCCGACGTATGGGTCACGGTCATGCGCGGCAGCAGGTTGAGCGCGATGGCCTGCTGCGCCAACGAATAAGTGCCGGTGATACAGGCCTGGCTGGCGATGACGGTGGCGCAGGTTGCCAGCACGATCATGGGAATGCGAGCCCATTCGGGATGCATCTGGAAGAACGGGTTGGCAGCAGCGCCGGTGGCGCCATCGAGCACGAAGGCGCCCTGCCCGAAATAGTTCAGCAGCAGGCACGGAAACACCAGGCTGAACCAGGCCACGACCACCGGCCTGCGGCCAAAATGGCCAAGGTCGGCATAGAGCGCTTCGGCGCCCGTTATCGCGAGGAAAATCGCCCCGACGACGACCGAGGCAATGCCCCAATGTACGACCAGGAAATGCACGCCATAGGCGGGATTGATCGCCAGCAGCACCTGGGGCGTGTGCACGATATGTGCAAGGCCCGATAGCCCGAGCGCCAGGAACCATACGATCATTATTGGCCCGAAAACCGTCGCCATCTTGCTGGTGCCGAAGCGCTGCACGACGAACAGCCCGATCAGGATCAGGATCGTTACCGGCAGCACGAATTCGCTCAGGTTGGGCGCAACAGTTTCAACGCCTTCAACGGCCGAAAGCACCGAGATGGCGGGCGTGATGATCGAATCGCCGAAGAACAGCGCCGAGCCGACAATGCCCAGCACCAGCAGCCAGGCTGGGCGGCTGGCAAAGCCCTGCCGCGCCAGCGCCATCAGCGAGAGCGTACCGCCCTCGCCCTTGTTGTCGGCTTTGGTGACAAAGAACACGTACTTGACCGAGACCGTCAGCGTCAGCGCCCAGACGATCAGCGAAAGCAGGCCAAGCACTTCGGGGGTGCCGATCCCCTGCGCTGAAACGGCGCCTAGCGCTTGTCGGAAGGCATAGATCGGGCTCGTACCAATATCGCCGTAAACCACGCCGATCGCTCCCAGTACCAGGACGGGAAACTTCTCGCTGTCATGGCTGGTAGGCTCGGTCGCAACGGCACCGGCGTCTACGCCGGGCAAACTCGTGTGCGTCATGTACCCTTGCTCACCTCGGGAGGAGGCGGCGCTTATCTACACCGCTCACCTCAGCGCTTCAACCGAAGAATGGTTTCAACGCAGGCCAGTTCCGGTCAAGGGATATTCTGGTTGTTCGCAGTAACGAAAAGGGCGGCGCTGAGTAAGCGCCGCCCCATTCCGGGAGGGAGACCTTGGAGAGAGAGACTCCCGGAATTATTCCGCGGCTTTGCGCTGCGCGTCTTCGTCGCGCGCTGCCTTGGTGGCGTTGGTCCACCAGACCAAATTTTCCAGCACGTCCGGAACGAACTGGTCGAACACCGGAGCGGTCTCTTCCCAGGTCTTCTGGCCGAACATGATCTGCATGAATTCGCTGCCGCCAATGTGGATGCCCTGACGGGTCGGGACCATCTGCAGTTCCACGGCGATGTTGCGAAGATGCTCGACGGCACGCGCACCGCCAACAGAACCGTAGCCGATGAAGGCAGCCGACTTGCGGATGAACGGCGTGTAGGCGTGGTCGATAGCGTTCTTCAGCGCGCCGGGGACCGAGCGGTTGTATTCGGCTGTGACAAAGATATAGCCGTCGAATTCAGCCAGCTTCTTCTGCCAGGCGATGGCGGTCGGATCGGTCGCCGGCATCCACGCATCGGATGCGGGAGCGTCGAACAGCGGCAGCGGATAATCCTTCAGGTCGACGAGTTCGACATCGATATCGGTCCGCGCCTTGGCATGGTTGAAGATCCAGTTCGAGGGCTTGTCGCCAAACCGATTGGGGCGAATGCTTCCGATAATGACTGCAATTTTGGGTTTCGACATATTCCGTCTCCTGGGGACTAAAAGTAACTGAGGCTCAATATGTGACCTGATGCCCGGATCGCAAGCAGGCACATTTTTGTAGCCTGCAACAGCCGGTCGCATATCCCGGTAACCACTCCCTCGAATTGCACCACCAATGCTGCTGAACCTGGCCTCAAACCATTGATTTCTAGCGTTTTTTCGCATACAGAAACATTTGGTTACAATCGAAAACACCCGATTGGCTGGGGGAAGCAATCACACTGTCGCAAAAAGCTGAACAGCGAACGCTGCCGGCGAGGTGGATGCATCCTCTTGATGTGGAATACTAAGTGTTAGGGAACGACATGAGACTCAAAATAGTTGCAGCCGCAGCGCTCGCCGTAGTCGCCCTTTTCGGGGCAACGGCCGCCGCTTCCGCCATGGACCGCCACGTCAACGTGACCAACGGCACCAAGGTCAAGATCACCGAATTCTACGCGTCCTCGGCCGGCACCAAGACCTGGGAGGAAGATATTCTGGGCAAGGGCGTGATCGAACCGGGCCAAGCCTGGAATATCAATGTCGACGATGGCACCGGATACTGCAAGTACGACTTCAAGGCCGTGTTCGCCGATGGCGACGAAGCCGAGAAAGACGGCGTGAACGTCTGCGAACTCAGCAAGTTCACCTTCACCGAATAATCAGCTGACCGCCGGAACTGCTGCGGGCACCCGCTGTCCGCAGCTTTTTTGTGTGCGGAGGGGTTGGGGGCGCGAAACACCCCCACCCTGGCCCTCCCCACAATGGGGAGGGAAATCTACGGCCCTGCAATCTGGCGTTCCCTCCCCCTAGTGGGGAGGGAGGCGGCAGCGGGTGGGGGTTGAGCAGAACCCTACGCCAGCACCGCATTATACCGCCGCACCGCCTCGGCAAATCCCATCAGCAGCGCATCCGCTGTGATGCCGTGTCCGATGGACGCCTCGTCGACGCCCTTGACCGCCGCCTGGAACGCCGGCAGGTTTTCCAGCGTCAGATCGTGCCCGGCATTGATGCCCAAACCAGCTGCCAATGCCGCCTGTGCCGTCGCCGCGAGGTTCTGCAAATGCTTGTCCCCCTCGGGTGTGCCAAAACTGCCGCCATAGGGCCCGGTATAAAGCTCCACCCGATCCGCCCCGACGCTGGCGACCTTGGCCGGCACGGTAGGATCCTCGTCGACGAACAGCGCCACGCGAAATCCCTTGGCCTTCATCCGTGCGATCGTCGCCACCAACAACTCGCGGTTGGCATCGACATCCCAGCCATGGTCCGACGTCGCCTGGCTCGGATCATCGGGCACGAATGTCACCTGATCGGGCGCCGCCCGTTCCGCCAGCGCTAGGAATTCCTCGCTGGGATAACCCTCGATATTAAACTCGGCTTGCGGATAATCGGCGCGCAACAGCGTCTCGAGTTCGAACACATCCGTCCGCCGGATGTGCCGCTCGTCGGGCCGTGGATGCACGGTGATCCCCATCGCCCCCGCATCGAGCACCACCCGCGCAATGCCGGTGACGCTCGGCCACGGCAGGTTGCGGCGATTGCGCAACTGCGCCACGGCATTGAGATTGACGGAAAGATGGGTCATCGCTTCGGGCCTTTCCCGCTGAAATCGGCGCTACTCATGAACCATTTTGGCGCCCGTACCAAGCGGTACAATTATCGCTTCCAGAGCACCCAGAAGACCAGCGCCGCCGACCCCAGCCACAACGCGACAATCACCC
>JAQGKB010000176.1 GCA_028290345.1 Hyphomicrobiales bacterium
CAGGCACTTCAGGTTTTTTGCTGGGCCGTGCGATCCTGCCCCCCACCCCAACCCTCCCCACAACGGGGAGGGTGCTTTCCGGTGTTGGTGTCACTGCCCGCGACCACGCTCCACCCGGCACCCTCCCCCCGGCACCCTCCCCCTTGTGGGGAGGGTTGGGGAGGGGGAGGCCACACGCTCCAGCCCCGTTTTCCCGCTACTCCGCCGCCGTCTGCTCCTCGCCGGCCTTGTTCGCGGCCGACACCTTGCGCGGCCTTGCGGTCCGCAGCACGCGCTTGATCTTCAGCTTTTTGATCTGCCGCCCATCGGACTGCAGCACTTCGAACTCAAAACCCTTGAGCCCGGTGACAATCTCCCCAGGTGCCGGCACATGCCCCGCCAGATCGAACACCAATCCGCCCAGCGTATCCACCTCGTCGGCGCGGTCGCCGGGGTTGAAATCCGGGCCCACCACGGCCTGCACCTCGGGCAGTTCGGCACGGGCGCTGGCGATGAAGATGTTGGAATTGACCTTGCGCACCAGCGCGGTTTCGAGCTCGTCGTGCTCGTCCTCGATCTCGCCGACCACGGCTTCCAGCAGGTCCTCGATGGTCACCACGCCGTCGGTGCCGCCATATTCGTCGATGACGATGGCCATGTGCACGCGCTTCTGCTGCATCTGCTGCAGCAGGTCGCCGACGGGCATGGAGGGGGGCACGAAGATCACCGTGCGCACGATATCGAGCTTGCCGATCTTGCTGCGCAAGGCCGGCGACAGCAGCTTTACCGGCACGTGATGGTTTTCGCCGTTTTCGCTGTCGCCCATTTTCACCGGTTCGGTGATGCGGCGCAGCGCGTCCTTGACGTGCACGAACCCGGTGATGTTGTCGAGATTGTCCTCATAGACCGGCAGGCGCGAATGGCCGGCCTCGCGGAACTGGGCAATCAGGTCTCCCAGCGTCTCGGAAGCCTCGATGGCGACGATATCGGCGCGCGGCACCATGACGTCGTCGATGCGCATTTCGCCAAGTTTTAGCACATTTTGCAGGATGATCCGCTCGGGACCGGTGAAATCGGCGGTCTCGGCGCTGCCTTCGCTCTCCAGCGCGACCTCGAGGTCGTCGCGCAGCGATACGGTCCGCAGCGCAAGCATCGCCCTCAGGCGGTTCCACAATGTTGGCCCCCGCGACGCGGCGGAGGCGGTACTAGAGCCCGGTTCGGGTTCAGGATTAGTCGACGTGTCTCTCTCGGTCATCGTTTTTCAGCGGCCGCTGCGCGGCCTGTTCCTTCAAATTGCAAATGGCCTGACGCGTCTTGCGCCTCTCAGCCGGGGACCCAATCATCGCCATAGGGATCGGGAATGCCCAGGCTTGCCAGGATCTGGGTTTCGAGCGCTTCCATCACAAGGGCGTCCTGCTCCTCAAGGTGATCATAACCGAGGATGTGCAAAAATCCATGCACCACAAGATGGCTGAAGTGTTCGGAAAACGGTTTTTCGAGTTCGGCGGCCTCTCGCTCCAGCGTTTCACGCGCGAGGATGATATCGCCGAGGATGCCGATCACCGGGCCGAACGGTTCTATTTGCGGGAACGACAATACATTGGTCGGGCTATCCTTGCCGCGCCACTGCTTGTTGAGTTCGCGCTGCTCGGCGTCGTCCGTCAATAGGATCGAGAGTTCGGCGGCGCCCTTGACCTTGGCTTTCGATTGCTTCAGCGCCTCGCGTACGGCGGTTTCGGCCAAAGCATCGAGGTCATCGGGCCAGCCTTCGGAGTTGCGGGCGATGGCTATTTCCAGCGGTGGTTTGGCGGGCATCAGCGCTGTTTGGCTTCGCTGAGCTGGCCACCTGCGGCTTCCGCACGGCGCGCGGTATCGGCCTCGTAGGCGCGAACGATGCGGGCAACGAGGGGATGGCGCACCACGTCGCGGTCAGTGAAGCGCGAAATGTGCACGCCTTCGACGCCATCGAGCAGGTGCAGCGCCTCGACCAGCCCCGAGCGCTCGCCGCGCGGCAGATCGACCTGGGTCGGATCGCCGGTGACGATCATCTTGGAGTTTTCGCCAAGCCGGGTGAGGAACATCTTCATCTGCATGGCGGTGGTGTTTTGCGCCTCGTCGAGGATTACGACGGCGTTGGCCAAGGTGCGGCCGCGCATGAAGGCGAGCGGGGCCACTTCGATGATGCCGGAGGTGATGCAGCGTTCGACGTGCTCGGGGCGCATCATGTCGTAGAGCGCGTCATAGAGCGGGCGCAGGTAGGGATCGACCTTTTCCTTCATGTCGCCGGGCAAGAAACCCAGGCGCTCGCCGGCTTCCACCGCCGGACGGCTGAGGATGATGCGGTTGATGTCACCGCGTTCCAGCAGCGTCGCGGCGTGGGCGACGGCAAGATAGGTCTTGCCGGTACCGGCCGGGCCGACGCCGAACACCAGCTCTGACCGCTCCATGGCGCGCATATAGGCGTCCTGCGCCGGGGTACGGGCCACGATGGTGGCCTTGCGCGTGGCGATCTGGGCCATGCGCACCTTGCCCTTCTTCTCCATCGTCGGCAGCGTCAGCTGGCTGTCTTCGGTCTCGATCATGCGGATGATCGAATCGACATTGGAAATGTCGATCGGTCGACCCTCCTCGAGTAGGGCGTAAAGCGATTCCAGGGCGCGCCGCGCCTGATCGACGCCGCTGGCGGGCCCCTTGAGCATGACGTGATTGCCGCGCGGGGTGGCCTGCACGCTAAGACGTTGTTCGATCAAGGCGAGGTTCTGGTCAAAATCGCCGTAAAGCTGGGCGGCAAGACGATTATCGTCGAAGGCAAGTTCAAGCTGGGAAGATAGGGCGTTGTCAGTGGTCGGGGACACGTGCCTGGACAAGCTAATATTGCTCCACATCGCTGGAATCAGCGGCGGGCCGATATCAGGCAACCGCCACTATCGATACATTTAGGCTAGCAGATTTGGATTCCAAGTCTGTGACAATCTTGCCTTGAATAGAATTATTTCCAGCGGCAACGATTTCGACCGGCTGCACCGTGCCGATCAGGCTTTCCGGCGCCTCGAGATGTACCGCCTGCAGGTAAGGCGAGCGCCCGCCCAGTTGGCCCGGGAAGCGCCCCTTGCGCTCAAGCAAAACGTCGAGCGTGCGTCCGACGCACGCGGCGCCAAAGGCCCGCATCTGCGTGGTGACGAGGTCTTGCAGGCGCAACAATCGCTCGGTTTTCAGGGCCTCTGGCACCTGGTTGTCCATGCCCGCGCCGGGCGTGCCGGGGCGGATGGAATATTTGAAGGTATAGGCCGAGGCGTAGCCGACCTCGCGCACGATCTGCAGCGTCTGCTCGAAATCGGCGTCGGTTTCGCCGGGGAAGCCGACGATGAAATCACCCGACATCGCCATGTCCGGCCGCGCCGCCTTCACCCGCTCGATTACTTTCAGGTAATCGGCGATGGTGTGACGGCGGTTCATCGCCTTCAGGATAGCGTCGGACCCCGACTGCACCGGCAGGTGCAGATAGGGCATCAGTTTTGCGATATCGCGATGCGCCGCGATTAGCGTGTCGTCCATGTCGGTCGGGTGGCTGGTGGTGTAGCGCAGCCGGGCGAGGCCATCGATTTCGGCCAGCCGGTGCAGCAGCCCGCCGAGGCCGACGACGGCTCCCTTGGCATCATGGCCGTGATAGGCGTTGACGTTCTGCCCGAGCAAGGTGATTTCGCGCACCCCGGCGTCGACCAGCCCGCGCGCCTCGCGCAACACCTGCTCGACCGGGCGCGATACCTCGGCGCCGCGGGTATAGGGCACCACGCAGAACGAACAGAATTTGTCGCAGCCTTCCTGCACGGTGAGAAAGGCGGTCAGCCCGCGCGCGATCGTCGCCTCGCGCCGGGGCAGCGGCAGGTGCTCGAATTTCTCGGCGCCGGGGAAATCCGTATCGACCAGCCCGCTCCGGGTGGCTGCTGCCGCGGCTTCGCGCGCGCCGAGCCCGCGGGTGCGGGTCGTCGCCTTGGCGATGAGGTCCGGCAGGCGGTGATAGGCCTGCGGGCCGACCACGAGATCGACATCAGGCGCCCGGCGAATGATCTCCTCGCCCTCGGCCTGCGCGACGCACCCGGTGACGCCGATCATCATCTCTTGCCCGTTGGCGCGGCGCGCCTCGCGGATTTCGTTCAGCCGCCCGAGTTCGGAAAACACTTTTTCCGAGGCCTTTTCGCGGATGTGGCAGGTGTTGAGCAGTACCAGATCGGCGGATTCCAGCTCCGTCGTCGTCTCATAGCCGTGCGGCGCCAGCGCGTCGGTCATCCGCTCGCTGTCATAGACGTTCATCTGTCAGCCATAGGTCTTGATGAAGAGCTTCTTGGCGTTGCCGGTAGGGAGGGTCTCGGTCATGGGCGGGGTGTTTACAACAGATCGGGCGAAACGGGAAGCAGAAGACCCCTCACCCGCCCTTCGGGCACCCTCTCCCCGTCGGGGAGAGGAACGCGCTCTGCCCGTGGCGAGGCAGTGCCCTGTTTTCTTCTCCCCGTCGGGGAGAAGGTGGCGCGCAGCGCCGGATGAGGGGGTTACTCCGTCGCCGGTAACGGCCGGCCGCGATTCAGCGCCACCAGCATCTCGCGCACCTTGTTTTCGGCGGCCTTGGTCACGGCCTTGCGGTCGTCGCCCTCCAAAAGAGGTATCGGCTTGCCAAAAGCGACGGTCACATCCTTCGGGTTCCCGGTCAGGATCTCGCGAATATTCTGCGCCGCCGATTTCGATCTGATCCAGGCGATCAGGCTGCGCTCGGTGCGGCTGACCGGCAGGCCCTGCAGGTGCGTATAGGCAATCGTCACCGGCTGGATGGCCACATCCTTGGCCCCCGCCTCGGTCATGGCATGCTGCGCGGCGCCGACGAGCGCGGTGCGGAACGGCAGCACGTGCGTGCCGATATCGGATTGGCCCTCAGCAAACAGCAGCACCGGCCGGTTATCGGCGAGGCGGGCGCTCATCTCGCGGCTGGTGCGGTGCGCGTCCGCCCGGCGGGCGCGATCGACATAGATGGTGCGCCCGAGATTGGCCACGAGGCCGATGAAGAACCAGTCGCGTATCTCGCTCTTGGCAACGAAGGTCAGATCGATCACCGAGCCGATGGCAACGATATCGGTCCACGAGATGTGGTTGGAAACCAACAGCGTCGGCCGCCCCGCCGCGGGCCGGCCCACTACGGTCACCCGGAGGCCGAGGAAGACGCACGCCAGATTGTGAAAGGCGCGCGGCAGCATGTGCCAGAACGGCAGGCGCAAGGCCACGATCAGCATTTGCAGGGGAATGCTGACGATGAGGAAGGGCACGATGATGAAGATGAAAAACAGGATTCTGAAGATCACTTCTTCTCCTTGGGTTCCTCGTGCTTCTTCGGCGTGCGATCGAGCGGCACCGCGTAAAGCTCCAGCCGATGATCGACGAGCTTATACCCCAGCCGCTTGGCGATCACTTCCTGGATGGCTTCGATTTCCTCGTTGCGGAACTCGATGACGCTGCCGGTGCGGATATCGATCAGATGGTCGTGGTGTTCGTCCGGGATCAGTTCGAACCGTGCCCGCCCGTCCTTGAAATCATGCTTGGTGACCAGCCCGGCTTCCTCGAAGAGGTTGACCGTGCGGTAGACGGTCGAGAGCGAAATCCGTGCATCGATGGCCGAGGCGCGGCGATAGAGCTCTTCCACGTCGGGATGATCGTCCGCCGCCTCGATCACCTGGGCGATGACGCGGCGCTGGTCGGTCATGCGCATGCCGTTGGCGGCGCACTGTTCTTCCAGCGTCATCTCCGTCGGGTTGACCTTGCTCATCGCGCCTTGCCTCCCCGCTGCCGATAGACCGGGTTATCCAAGATTGCGCGCCATGACAAGGGCGGTGGCCGGCTTGCCGTCGGCCCGGGCATAATAGCCCTGGCGGCGGCCGATCTCGGCAAAGCCTTCCTGGCGATAAAGGTGGATCGCCGCAGGATTATCCGCCGCGACCTCGAGGAACATTTTTTGCACCGGCGACATCAGCAGGTCCTGGAACGTCGCCCGCAGCAGCGCCTTGCCGATGCCCTTGCCGCGCCATTTCGGATCGACGGCGATGGTCAGCAGTTCCGCTTCATCATCGGCGACGCGCAGCATGGCAAAGCCGATGACCCGGCGCTTGGCGTCACACGCGATATAAGCCGGGGTCGCCGTTTCGGTGAGGTAGGAGAAAAAGTCCGATTTCGGCCAGCCGCGGTAAAAGCCCAGCGCATGCAAGCGGGCCAGCGCCTCGGCATCGCGCGGCTCGCCTGGCTCGATATGCAGCCCCTGCGGCGCCATCCAGAGCTTCATCACGACGCGGCCCTCGTGCGGGCGATGCGTGCTTTCTCCTGCGGCTTTGCATCCGCATCGCGGATGTAGCAGGGGGCGGGCGGGAAGGCTGCCGGATCGGCGGTGGCGGCGAATTGGGCAAGGAGCGCGATATCGACGAAGGGCGACTGGATCAGCGTCGCGCCGGGCGGCACCAGACCACGGGCGGTTTCCATCGGCAGGATCGCCGGGGTTTCGTCCGGCGCGCCGGGGATGAAGCGCTGGAAATAGGCTTCCTCGCGCCGCGCATCGAGCAGCACGGCAATGGGGAGGTTTTTCGGCGCAGAGAGCGAGATGGCGAGGAGGCTCGGTACGCCGATCACCGGCAGTTTCAGCGCCAAGCCGAGGCCGCGGGCGGCCGAAAGGCCGATGCGCAGGCCGGTGAATGAGCCGGGACCGGTGGTCATGGCGATGCGGTCGAGGTTTTCGTAGCTCAGCCCATTGCGGGCCAATAGCGCCGCGATGCGGGCGAAGAGGATTTCGGCATGGCCGGTAGCGATGTCGTCGATGGAGGTGTCGATGGTGCCGTCAGCCCGCAACAAGGCAAGCTGCAGGCGCGGTGCGGCGGTATCGATGGCGAGGACGACGGTCATGGTTGAGAGATAGTCCGCGGAAGACTTTGCGGCAAGCCGATGCGGTTAGCGCAGCGCCGCAGCCAAGCTACCCGACCCCCACCCTTGCTGCCGCCTTCCCTCCCCGCAAGGGGGAGGGGGCGCCAAGCTACTACCTCAGTGTCTCCCTCCCCCTTGCGGGGAGGGGTCAGGGGTGGGGGTCAGGCCGCTTGCACTACGCCGAATTGGAACGCTGACGATGCCTTACACTGACCCTCGAATCACGAGGGCGGGGAGCACATCCTAAACAGACGGAGATTCCGGCGTCCGCGGGCACGACGGCCGAGCGGCTTGCGAAGACGCTCCTAAACCTGCTGCACGGCCTCGACGCCGGGCACGAAGTGCCGCAGCAAATTCTCGATGCCGCTTTTCAGCGTTGCCGTCGAGGATGGGCAACCGGAGCAGGCGCCCTGCATGTGAAGGAACACCGTGCCGTCGCGAAAACCCTTGAAGGTGATGTCGCCGCCATCCATGGCCACCGCCGGGCGGACGCGGGTGGCGATCAGCTCCTTGATCACTTCCACGGTCTCGCCGTCGCTCTCGTCGAAGAACTCGCCCTCGCTGGTATCGACGTCGGGCTCACCGCTATTGACCACCGGCTTGCCGGAAAGGAAATGCTCCATGATCACGCCGAGGATCGCCGGCTTGATGTGGGCCCATTCGGTCACATCCTTGGTCACGGAGATGAAGTCGGAGCCGAGGAAAATTCCGGTGACGCCCGGAATTTCGAACAGGCCCGAGGCCAACGGCGAGATCAGCGCCGCTTCCGGGGTGCGGAAATCGCGCGGTTCGCCGACGAGCACGTCGCGCCCGGGCAAAAATTTCAGCGTCGCCGGATTGGGAGTGGCTTCGGTCTGGATGAACATGGCGTGGTCCTCAACGGTCGGCAAAGCTATTTGGAATGCTTCTAAAATAGAGTTTTCGACCGTGGTTGCAAGAGAAAACGCGACAGCGGCAGTCAACAAAACGGTCAGTCAGGTGACCGCGACGATTTCGGCGTCCGTCATGGCCGCCGGCACGATGGTGACCAGCACATGCAGATGGCCGTGGGCGGCGAAGTGCGAAACCAGCGGGCCGGGGCCTTCCGCGGATTGCCGCGCCGCCAGCACCAGGATGGCAATGTCCTGGTCCTCGGCGAGCAAAGCCTCGATCTCGTCGGCGGTGCTGCCCTCGCGAATGGCGGTCTCGACCTTGACGTTGCCGATGGCGGCGATGCGGGCAATGCGGGCATCGAGCAGCTTTTCGGCCTCCTCGCGGGCCTCGGCGCGCAACACTTCCTCGACCCCCAAAAATTGCTGGAAATCGGAATTGTCGATCACCGTCAGCAGCACCACGGTGCCGCCGGTGCGCCGCACCCGATAGGCGGCAAAGGTCACCGCCCGGTCGCATTCCTCGTTCTCGTCGATGACGACGAGAAATTTTCGCTTGTAGCTGTCGATATCCGCCAAGTGCCGCCCCTGTGCCGAACCGTGGCGTGAATTATCCCACGCGCGCTGCCGGGCGGCAAGTTGCCGCCCTTAGCGGATGAAGCCGACGATCTGGCGCACGTCTTTCATGGTGGCCTCGGCGATCGCCGAGGCACGCTCGGCGCCATCGGCCATGAAGGCATCGATCGAGGCCGGATCGGCGACCAGCCGCTGCATTTCGCCGGCGATCGGGGCCAGCACGGTGACGGCGAGATCGGCGAGCGCCGGCTTGAATACACCCCAGCCCTTGCCGCCGAATTCGGCGATCACCTGTTCCTTGCTGAGGTCTGAAAGCGCGGCGTAGATGCCGACGAGATTGTCGGCTTCGGCGCGGCCCTCGAGACCCTTGAGTTCGCTTGGCAGCGGTTCCGGATCGGTGGTGGCGCGCTTGATCTTCTTGGAAATAGTGTCGGCATCGTCGAGCAGCGAAATGCGCGACTGGTCCGAGGGATCGGACTTGCTCATCTTCTTGGTGCCATCGCGCAGGCTCATGATGCGGGTGGCGGGACCCGCGATCAGGGGCTCGGTGATCGGGAAGAATTCAGCGGGCAGCCCTTCGGCGGCGATCGAGGCGGCGTAGTCGTTGTTGAATTTTTGCGCGATGTCGCGGGTCAGTTCCAGATGCTGCTTCTGGTCATCGCCGACCGGCACATGCGTGGCCTTGTAGAGCAGGATGTCGGCAGCCATCAGCGACGGGTAGGCGAAGAGCCCGAGCGAAACATTCTCCGAATTCTTGCCCGCTTTGTCCTTGAACTGGGTCATCCGCGCCATCCACCCCATGCGGGCAACGCAGTTGAACACCCAGGCCAGTTCGGCGTGCTGGTGCACCCGGCTTTGGTTGAAGATGATGGATTTTTTCGGATCGATTCCCGCCGCGACATAGGCCGCCGCAAGCTCGCGCGTCGAGCGGCGCAACTGCTCGGGCTCCTGCCAGACGGTGATGGCGTGCATGTCGACGACGCAATAGATCGTCTCATGCGTTGCCTGCAGCGGCACGAACCGCCGGATGGCGCCGAGATAGTTGCCGAGGTGCAGATCGCCCGAAGGCTGGATGCCGGAAAAAACGCGCGGAGTGAAAGCCATGGTCGATTTCCAAGAAGGTCTGGTGGCTTATGGCGCAAAGGCAAGGCCCGAGGCAAGGGTGCGCTATCGGCGCAGGCGTCTGAGAAACATGCCAAGCGGCTGGGC
>JAQGKB010000193.1 GCA_028290345.1 Hyphomicrobiales bacterium
GCAGCCTCTCCGACATGATCAACCTGCAGATCCGCTCGGACGGGCCGATTTCGGTCGCCACCTACATGGCGCTCTGCCTGACGCATCCGCGCCAGGGCTACTACAAGAAGGCCGATCCGTTGGGGGCGGCCGGGGATTTCATCACCGCCCCCGAAATCAGCCAGATGTTCGGTGAACTGATCGGCTTCTTCTTCGTCAACCTCTGGCAGCAGATGCAGGAGCCGAAGCGCTTCACCCTGCTCGAACTCGGCCCCGGCCGCGGCTCGCTGATGTCGGACCTGCTGCGCGTCGCCACTCGCGCAACCGGATTTGCCGAAGCGCTCGACCTGCGCCTCCTCGAGACCAACCCGCAACTCGCGGCCGAACAAAAGCGCCGGCTGGCACAGTACGCACCAAAATGGATCGAAAATTTCGACGACCTCGGCGAGGGTCCATTGCTGATCGTTGCCAATGAATTCTTCGACGCCCTGCCGATCCGCCAGTTCGTCAAGGGCCAGGACGGCTGGCACGAGCGCATGGTGGGGCTCGATGGCGACAAGCGGATCTTCGGGCTCTCACCCACCCCGATTCCTGAAGCCTCGCTGCCGCCGGCCGTACACACTGCCGCCGAAGGCGAGGTCTACGAGGCCGCCATGGTCGGCACCGGCTTGATGACCCGGTTGGCGAAAACCATCGCGGCACGCGGCGGCGCCATCCTTGCCATCGACTATGGCTACGCCTTCACCCAGACGGGCGAAACGCTGCAGGCCGTGCGCCGCCACGGATACGCCGATCCATTGGCCGAACCCGGCGAAGCCGATCTCTCCGCCCACGTCGATTTCGGCGCCCTGTCTGAAGCGGCGCATGCCGCCGGCCTCAAGGTCAATCCGGTGACCGACCAGGGCGATTTTCTCCGCGCCCTGGGCATCGCCGAACGCGCGCAGGCCTTGTCCAAGGCCAATCCGAAACTCGCCGAGACGATCAATGCGGCACTCGCCCGCTTGACGGCGCCCGACCAGATGGGGGAACTGTTCAAGGTCTTCTGCGCCCAGAGCCCCGGCCTGCAACCACCCGGACTAGACCAATGAGCATTCCCTTCGCCACGAGCCCGGTGCTCGTCGGCCTCCCCACCATTCGCCATGCCTTTTTCGGTCGGCGCGGCGGCGTGTCGACCGGCATCTATGCCTCGCTCAACATGTCCGAAAGCGGCGGCGACAAACCGGCGATGGTCGCGAGCAACCGTGCCGAGGCGGTCGCTTTGCTCGGCTTCCCCGCCACAGCACTGGCAACTGTCACCCAGATACACTCGTCGCGAGTGGTCACCCTCAATCGTCCGTTGGGAGCGGGCGACCGGCCCGAGGCCGATGCCATCGTCACAGCCCTCCCCGGCATTGCGCTCGGCATCCTCACGGCGGATTGCGCGCCGATCCTCTTTGCCGATCCCGTGGCCGGGGTAATCGGCGCGGCCCACGCCGGCTGGAAGGGCGCTATCGACGGCATCCTCGCCAATACCGTAGCGGCAATGGTCGCGCTGGGTGCCCATCCGTCCCGCATCGTTGCCTCCATCGGCCCGACCATTTCCCCGCAGAACTACGAAGTCGGTCCGGAGTTCGCGGAGAGCCTCTTGGCGCGGCACCGCGATGCCTCCAACCGCATTGCCCGGCCCAATGGCGGGCGCGAGCATTTCGACCTGCCCGGCTTCGTCTTCGATCAATTGCACGATGCCGGCGTCGGCCTCGTCAACGACCTGGCCATTTGCACCTATGCCGATCCGAAGCGCTATTTTTCGCACCGGTTTGCCACGCATCAGCAAACCACGACCGGCCGGCAGATCGCCTTGATAGCCCAGCTCTGAACGACGGCAAAGTGTTAGCCAACGTGACGTTTTGACGAATTGGGGCGTTGCGCGTTGCCCGGCCGCCCTATAACAGTGCGCCCATCGGAGCCGGCCGCCGGGAGGCACAGCCGGCCGCAGCCTAAAAGCAGGATGGCGCCATGAAACTGGTCACCGGCAATTCAAACCGCCCCCTTGCTGAAGCCGTGTCGAGCTACCTCGAGCTGCCGCTCACCGACTGTACGGTAAAGCGTTTTGCCGACAAGGAAATCTTCGTCGAAATCCACGAGAACGTCCGCGGCGAGGATATCTTCATCCTGCAGTCGACCTCGTTCCCGGTGAACGACAACCTGATGGAATTGCTGATCCTGACCGATGCAGTGCGGCGCTCCTCGGCCCGCCGCATCACCGCTGTGCTGCCCTACTTCGGCTACGCGCGGCAAGATCGCCGCTCGACCGGCCGCACCCCTATCTCGGCAAAGCTCGTTTCCAACCTCATCACCGAGGCCGGCGCCAACCGCGTGTTGACCCTCGACCTGCACGCCGCCCAGATCCAGGGCTTCTTCGACATCCCGACCGACAACCTCTATTCGGCTCCGGTGATGGTGCAGGACATCAAGGAAAACTACGACGTTTCCAACGTCATGATCGTGTCGCCCGACGTCGGCGGCGTGGTGCGGGCCCGCAACGTGGCCGAGCGCATCGGCGCCAGCCTTGCCATCGTCGACAAGCGCCGCCCGCGCGCTGGCGTCTCCGAAGTGATGAACATCATCGGCGACGTCTCGGGCCAAGCCTGCATCATGATCGATGACATCGTCGATTCCGGCGGCACCCTGGTCAACGCCGCCGACGCCTTGCTCAAGGCCGGCGCCAAGGAAGTTTCGGCCTACATCACCCACGGTGTTCTCTCCGAAGGTGCCTCGGAGCGCATAGCCGCTTCAAAGCTCAAGGAACTGGTGATCTCGGATTCGATCGGCGAAACCGACGGTGTCCGCGCCGCCCGCAACATCCGCCGCATCAGCATCGCCCCCCTGATCGGCGAAGCCATCGCCCGCACGGCAAGCGAACAAAGCGTGAGCAGCCTGTTCGACTGATTGTCGAGCTTCAGTACTCGCCCCACCCCATCATTCGTCATCCTCGCGTTCAATGCGAGGACCCAGACTTGTGGCAAGCACTGCGGCACTCAGTCTGGGCCCTCGCGTCGAGCCCGAGGGTGACGAGCGGGGGAAGGTTGGGTCGGTCTTGTCGGACCAAGTGATCCCCACACCCGCCCTCCTCATTCGTCATCCTCGCACTTGATGCGAGGACCCAGACTTGTGGCAAGCACCACCGCACGCAGTCTGGGCCCCCGGGTCGAGCCCGAGGGTGACGAGCGGTGTTGTAGGATGCGCCGAACCGTCCCCCCTCGCGTCCCCGTTTGCCTATTCCCAACTCCCCCTGCTTCCACTATACACCGCACCCATGAAGCGCCTGTCACCCCTGGAGGACGGGCGCGCGATCTATGATTGCGTGGATCGCACCAACCAGAATGGAAATTTCCATGGCTGCCGAACTAAAAGCAAAGGCGCGGAGCGGAGTGGGCAAGGGGGCCGCTCGGGCACTGCGTCGTGAAGGTCTGATCCCCGCCGTGATTTACGGCGACAAGAAACCCCCAATGCCGGTCAGCATCTCCTTCAAGGACGCCAACAAGGCGATCTACGCAGGCGGCTTCCTCTCGCACATCATCACGCTCGATGTCGATGGAACCAAGCACCGGGTTATCCCGCGCGACTACCAGCTCGATCCGGTGAAGGATTTCCCGCTGCATGTCGATTTCCTGCGCATCGGCGCCGGCTCCAAGATCAACGTTCAGGTGCACGTCAAGTTCATCAACGAAGATCTCAGCCCCGGCATCAAGCGCGGCGGCACGCTCAACGTCGTGCATCATACGCTCGACCTGACGGTTGATCCCGACCATATCCCCGAGGAGATCGTCGTCGATCTCGCCGGTAAGGATATCGGCGACATCATCCATATCTCGTCGCTGACGTTGCCGCAGGGCGCATCCGACCACAGCCACGAACAGGACCTGACGATCGCTTCGATCGTTGCTCCGTCGGCGCTGAAGTCCGAAGAAGACGCGGCTCCGTCCGAAACTCCGGCTGCGGAAGCACCGAAGGCCTAACATCTCCGGCGGTCTGGACTTGCTCCAGGCCGCCAACTTCTTCGGCGGAGACCCGCGATGCACCTGCTAGTCGGCCTCGGCAATCCTGGCGACCAGTATCGCAACAATCGGCACAACATCGGCTTCATGGCGATCGATGCCATTGCCAAGCGCCACAATTTCCCCGCCTTCCGCCAGAAATTCTCCGGCCTCGTGTCCGAGGGCACGATCGATGGCGAACGCGTGCTGCTGCTCAAGCCGCAGACCTTCATGAACCGTTCCGGCGACAGCGTCGCCGCCGCGACGAGCTTCTATAAGCTCGGTCCAGAAGCGGTTACGGTGCTTTACGACGAGATCGACCTCGTTCCCGGAAAAGTCCGGATCAAGATCGGCGGAGGCGCCGGTGGCCATAACGGCATCCGCTCCATCGATCCGCAGATCGGCCCGGCCTACCGCCGCGTCCGGCTCGGCGTCGGCCATCCCGGTCACAAGGATGGCGTCATGCCGCATGTGCTCGGCGACTTTTCCAAGGCAGACCAGGAGTGGCTGGTTCCCCTGCTCGAGGCCGTAGGCGACAATGCCGGCATGCTGGTCAACGGTGACGACAGCGGTTTTATGAACAAGCTCGCGCTGGCCGTCAGCGGCGATGGTGCCGAACGGCCACAGCGCCCTGACACTGCCGACCCGAAGCGGCCGAAGGCGCAGAGCCACATCCGCGCCGCGCGGCCGTCCAAAACCACGGTCAAGCCTCCGGAGCACGGAGCGCTCGCGGACATGCTTCGGAAAATCCTCAAGAAAGACGAAAGCTGATGGACGCGGCGAGCATCGAGCCCGGCGAGGTCGTCTACTTCCTCGCGCAGAGCATCGATGGTTTCATCGCCGACGAACATGGTGATGACAGCTGGCTCGGAGACTACTTCATTCCCGAACTCGGCTTCCACGACTTCATCGCCCGCGTCGGGGTGGTGATCATGGGCCGCAACACCTGGGACAAGATCGAAAGCCGTGGCAAGTGGCCCTACGGCCAGATCCCGGGCGTCGTCGCCTCGCACCGCCAGGTCGCCGCAATAAGCGCCCCGGTGACCGTCGTCGCGGGCAGCGCGGCATCGATCCTCGCCGAGGCACGGAGGAAATCGCCGCCCGAAGCCGCCATCTGGCTGGTCGGCGGAGCAAATCTCGCGACGCAATTCCTCGAGGAAGGCATGCTAAGCCGCATCGAGCTCTTCACCTTCCCGCTTCTGCTCGGCGGCGGCACCCCCGCCTTCCGCAATCGCAGCCGGGTCGCCCTTGACCTTGCTGCTTCGGGTACCTATCCAAGAGGCATCACGCGCAACACTTGGCGTCCCGTGTCTGCATAGTCAGGCTATCGACGTCTTTCGGAGTCTTCCATGGGTTTCAAGATGGGCATTGTGGGCCTCCCCAATGTCGGCAAATCGACTTTGTTCAACGCCCTGACGCGTACCGCGGCGGCACAGGCTGCCAATTTTCCGTTCTGCACCATCGAACCCAACGTGGGCGAAGTGGCCGTGCCCGACGCGCGCCTCGATCGGCTCGCCACCATCGGTAAATCGGTCAACGTCATCCCGGCGCGGATGAGCTTTGTCGATATCGCCGGCCTTGTGAAGGGCGCAAGCAAGGGCGAAGGACTGGGCAACCAGTTCCTCGCCAATATCCGCGAATGCGACGCCATCGCGTACGTGCTGCGCTGCTTTGAAGATCCCAACATCATCCACGTCGCCAACAAGGTCGATCCCCTCGCCGACGCCGAAGTCGTCGAAACCGAGCTGATGCTGGCCGACCTCGAAAGCCTCGAAAAACGCCGCAACGGCGTCGAAAAGAAAGCCAAGGGCGGCGACAAGGATGCCAAGATCGTTCTCGATCTGGTCGATCGCGCGCTCGTCCTGCTGCGCGACGGAAAATCGGCCCGCTTGGTC
>JAQGKB010000197.1 GCA_028290345.1 Hyphomicrobiales bacterium
GAGGGGTCGGTGACCGAGCGGGCCGAGCCGTTCGAGATGAGCTTTCCGGCGGTTGCCACGCACCTCAACGTCTTGGAGCGGGCCGGGCTGGTGGCGCGGGGCAAGGAGGCGCCGGGGCGGCCGAGCCGGCTGCAGGCCGCCCCGCTGCGCGAAGTCGCCGATTGGCTGGAGCAATACCGGCGTTTCTGGGACGCAAGCCTCGATCGCCTCGACGTCTATCTCACTGAATTGCAAAAGAGCGAGGAGAGGCAGAATGGCCTCAAGAGCTAGTGCCCTCAAGAGCTAGTGCCCTCAAGACCATGTGAGCCGGATTTACCGGCAGCGCGAAATGGCACTTTTCATCGGCATGGCCGCGGCGGCGGCGGCGTTCTACGCCGTGCGCCGGCGTCCGGCAAATCCAGCGAAAGACGGCAAAATGGCAAGTACTCTACCAATGGGGCAGTACGCCCAGATCAACGGGCTCAAACTCTACTACGAGATCCACGGCGCTGGCGCGCCGCTGGTTCTGGTGCATGGCGGGCTCTGGTCTACTGGCGTGTTCGCCGACCTGCTGCCGGTGCTGGCCAGGGACCGGCAGGTGATCGCCCTCGATCTGCAGGCGCACGGCCGCACCGCCAATATCGACCGCCCGATGACCTATACGGCGATGGGCGATGATATCGCCGGGCTGATCCGCCATCTCGGCTTCAACCAGGCGGACGTGCTGGGCTATTCGCTCGGTGGCGGGGCAGCCCTGCGGGCCGCCATCCAGCATCCGGCGCTGGTGCGAAAGCTGGTGCTGGTCTCCACCCCGTTCAAGCGCAGCGGCTGGTTCCCCGAAGTTCTCGCCGGCATGGAATCGGTGGGCCCGCAGATGGCCGAGGCGATGCGGCCGACGCCGATGTATGCGCAATATGCCGCCGTGGCGCCGCGGCCGGAGGATTGGCCGGTGCTGCTCGGCAAGGTCGGCGGCTGTCTCCGGCTCGACTACGACTGGTCGGCCGAAGTCGCCGGGATCACCGCCCCCACCATGCTGATCTATGGCGATGCCGACAGCATTTCGCCCAACCATGCCGCGCAGTTCTTTGCGCTCCTGGGCGGCGGCACAAAGGACGGCAACTGGGATGGATCGGGCATCAGCCGGCACCGCCTCGCGATCCTGCCCGGTCTCACCCACTACTCGATCTTTCCCAACCCGGCGACCGTTGCGACCGCCACGAAATTTTTAAGCCTCTAAACCCCAACCAATTATGGAGATCAAAATGCTAAGCGTCGCCGAAGCGAAATCCACTCCCCTCATGCTCTGGACCGGGCGCGGGCTCAGCGGCCTTGCGGTGCTGTTCCTATTGTTCGATTCGATCATCAAGCTGATCAAGATCGACCCCGTGACTCAATCCATGGTCGAACTCGGCTATCCGGACAGCCTCGCGCGGGGCATCGGCGCGATGGAACTGATTTGCGTGGCGCTCTACGTCTATCCGCGCACGGCGGTGCTCGGTGCGGTGCTGCTCACCGGCTTGTTCGGCGGCGCCATCTCAAGCCATGTGCGGATCGGCGATCCGTTGTTCAGCCATGTGCTGTTCGGGGTCTATCTCGGGCTGTTCGTCTGGGGCGGGCTGTTCCTGCGCGACGGCCGGCTGCGCTCGCTGTTTCCCGTCCGGCTCTAGCGGAATTGCGCTGACCGCCAAACGAGGCGAAGCTACCGGCCTGCAAGAGCAATACCGGAGGGGAACATGCTCGAGACCATCATAATAATCATCGCCTTGCTGATCGCCGCCGTGCTGATCTATGCCGCGGCCAGGCCCGCCGCGTTCCGGATGGAGCGTTCAGCGACTATCAATGCACCGGCGGAAAAGATTTTTCCGTTCATCAACGACTTTCACAAATGGGCCGCCTGGTCGCCGTGGGAAAAGCTCGATCCGGCGCTGCAGCGCAGCTATGCCGGTCCCGACAGCGGCAGGGGCGCCGTCTATGAGTACGAGGGCAATAACAAGGTTGGCGCCGGGCGCATGGAGATCACTGACTCGACGCCCGCCTCGCGCGTGCTGACCACGCTGGATTTCATCCGGCCGATGCAGGCGCACAACTTCGCCGAATTCACCCTGGTGCCGCAGGGCAGCGCGACGGTGGTCACCTGGGCCATGTACGGCCGCAGCCCGTATATCGCCAAGCTGATGACCATTTTCGTCAGCATGGACAAGCTGGTCGGCAAGCAGTTCGATGAGGGGCTGGCGAATTTGAAGGCGGTGGCGGAGAAGTAGACAGACTAACCGCATCCGCCGTCATTCCCGCGCAGGCGGGAATCCAGTAACCCCCGTGGTGGATGGGCGGTACTGCGGCGCGACGGCCGGAGCCTCGTCGTCGAGCGTACTGGGTTCCCGCCTACGCGGGAATGACAACGGGGGTGGGTAGGGCTGGTGCCTGGCGTTCGTCGCCCAAACAAAAAGGCCCGGATCATCGCTGATCCGGGCCCCTCATACGCAACGCGCTAGATTTTATTCGCCGGCGTCGCCGGTGGCCAGTTCCTTGCCGGTGGCCTGGTCGACGACCTTCATCGACAGGCGGACCTTGCCGCGCTCGTCGAAGCCCAGAAGCTTGACCCAGACCTTGTCGCCTTCCTTGACGACGTCGGTGGTCTTGTTGACGCGCTCGGAGGCCAGCTGGGAGATGTGGACAAGGCCGTCCTTGGCGCCGAAGAAGTTCACGAATGCGCCGAAATCGGCGGTCTTGACCACGGTGCCCTGGTAGATGGCGCCCACTTCGGCTTCATCGGTGATCGAGCGGATCCACTTGATCGCGGCATCGATCTGCTTGCCGTCGGAGGAAGCGATCTTGATGGTGCCGTCGTCCTCGATGTTGATCTTGGCGCCGGTCTTTTCGACGATCTCGCGGATCACCTTGCCGCCGGTGCCGATCACTTCACGGATCTTGTCGGTCGGGATCTTCATGGTTTCGATGCGGGGAGCGAACTCGCCCACTTCGGAGCGCGCGGTGGTCAGCGCCTTGGCCATTTCGCCGAGGATGTGCAGACGCCCACCCTTGGCCTGGTCGAGGGCGATCTTCATGATTTCGCCGGTGATGCCGGCGATCTTGATGTCCATCTGCAGGGCGGTGACGCCCGCTTCGGTGCCCGCAACCTTGAAGTCCATGTCGCCAAGGTGATCTTCGTCACCGAGGATATCGGAGAGGACGGCGAACTTTTCGCCTTCGAGGATCAGGCCCATGGCGATGCCCGCCACAGGACGGGGCAGCGGTACGCCGGCATCCATCAGAGCCAGCGAAGTGCCGCAGACGGTCGCCATCGAGGACGAGCCGTTCGACTCGGTGATCTCGGAGACGATGCGGATGGTGTAGGGGAATTCTTCCGCCTTCGGACGCACCGGGTTGATGGCGCGCCACGCGAGCTTGCCATGGCCGATTTCACGGCGGCCCGGAGAACCCATGCGGCCGGCTTCACCAACCGAATAGGGAGGGAAGTTGTAGTGCAGCAGGAAGTTCTGCTTCTGGGTGCCCTCGAGGCTATCGATGAACTGCTCGTCATCGCCGGTACCGAGCGTCGCAACGACCAGCGCCTGGGTTTCGCCGCGGGTGAACAGCGCCGAACCGTGGGTGCG
>JAQGKB010000202.1 GCA_028290345.1 Hyphomicrobiales bacterium
CGCTCGGGCGAGCCGGGCAGCAGCACCGGATTGGAATTGTTGATGTGCAGGAAAATCTTGCGGCCGATTTCGAGCCCGGCCAGCGCTTCGATCGCGCCACCCTGCCCCGACATCGCCATGTGGCCCATGCGCTGGCCCGTCTTCTTGCCGAGGCCTTGCGCAATGAGTTCGTCATCGCGCCACAGCGTGCCGTCGAAGAACACAAGGCTTGCCCCGGAGAGCCGGGCCTCCAGCTCCGGCGTCATGCCGGCGCAGGCGGCGATGAAGAAGAAGCGCTTGCCATCCGCCTTGCTGCGGATTTCGAGGCCCAGCGTATCGCCAGGCGCCTCGGCTTCGCCCTGTCCTTCGAGATACCACGCACCCTTGCCGGGCACTGCAAAGGGCAGGATTTCGAGACCGGAAGGTGAGCCATCCGCCAGTTCCGGTTCGAACGACTGGTCCAACTCGATCGCTTCGCGGCGCACTACGCCAGGGGCGAGGACGTTGAAAATGCTGTTGGTATTGAGCGTATCGATCACCCGACGGTGTGCGTAGATCGTAAACGGCCAACCCTCGCGCAGCGACAACAAGCCGGCCACGGCATCCACCTCGCCATTGGTAAGAATCACGCCAGCGATAGGGCTGTGGCGCAATTTTCCCGGCTCGGGATACAATCGTGGCGTTTCGGTTATTTGCTGGCGCAGGTCGGGCGAGGCGTTGATCAGGAACCAGTTGGCTCCGTCGGCGCTGACCGCGATGGAAGACTGGGTGGCACGCAATTCGGGATGCTCCCCGCGAGCGGCCGTGCACACAATGCAACCACAGTTCCATTGCGGCACGCCGCCACCCGCAGCGGCACCAAGCACCACAATGCGTAGCATCAGAAGTGCTCCCGGTTCCGCAGCGGTTTCAGCGGGAAAAGCGCTTACTTGCGCTTTGCCGGTGCGTACATGGTGACTTCCATGCTGACCGCGACTTCGGCGATCTTTGGTTTGTTCCAGGCCATAGGACTTCTCCTCAAACGAGCGGCAACATCGCCGCACCAGGGGAGTTTAGAGCCCGCGAGAAACTTCGCCATCTATGGCAACGATAGATACTACCTATGGAATAGCCGGCGGCTAAAGCTCTGTCGTAGATGGCCTATCGAGGAAGGGCGGCGTGGGCAGAATAGCCGGCATCTTGAAGTCGCGTCCCACCTGCTGCAGCCCGTCCAGCAGGCTGGCATAGGGCTCGATCCGGCGATATTGCGAAGGCACCAACGCTACGATATGGCGCGGCGGGGCATGCACCCGGTAGAGCTTTACCCCATCGAAGGCATTGTTGCCGGCCACCGCCGAAAGTGCCGGCGCAAGGCAGACGCCGAGCCCCGCCCGCACCAATCCGATCGCTACTTCAAAGCTCCGGCATTGCGCGGAAACGCGATGCTCGGGCAGCATCTGATCGAACCAGCCCTCAACGCGCTTGGCATGTTGGGTACCGAAGATGAACTGGATCGACTGGTTGAGGATATCGCGCTGGCCGGAATCGAGATCGCGATCGAGGTCGCTGACTTTGCTGAGGTCGATATGTTCGGGAACCACAAGCACATAGGGGTCATCGACCACCGGCACCTGCAGGAAGCCGACGCCGGCCTGGGCGATGGAGTTGGCGGCCACGAGGCCGATATTGACCCGCCTGCCGTAGAGCAATTCCAGGATATCGGCTGGAGCGTTCTCGTGGATATCGAAATCGATCGCCGGGAAACGGGCGTGGAGATCGCGCATCGCCAGCGGCAGAATGACCCGCAGCACCGAATTGATGCCGGCAAGCCGGATGGTGGCACGGGTGCCGCCGCCATATTCGCTCAGCCCATCCTCCAGCTCGCGCATGCTGCGCAAGACGTGTTCGGCCTTGGGCATCAAATAATTGCCGGCCTCGGTCAGGCTCATGTGATTCGACCGGCGGTCGAACAGGCGCGTGCCAACAATCGATTCGAGTTTCGACAATTGCTGGGACAGCGATGGCTGCGCCAGCCCGAGTTGCTTTGCCGCTTTTGTCAGGGTTTCGGAATGCGCAATCGCCCAAAAGACGCGCAATTGATGCAGGGTGATTTCGGCTTGCCGGGGAGCGGTGCTGGCTGCTGCCGCGCGCTGCGGCGGATCAGGCAAGGTGATTGTCAGGTCGGGGCCGTGTTCGTTGTCGTCCATAAGCGGCGCTTTCGTCAGCGACTTCGTCATATGTGGGGATAGCCCATGGCGACGTCGATAGGCGTTATGCTGAGCTTTGGATTTTCAATCCGGGCTGCCCGTTCACCCTTGCGCTGCTATCGTGTGGAAAAAACAGCGCAGCAACCGGAAATTCGGTCAGCGATGTTGAAACAATCGTGATCGCATCGGCGCGAACTGGTTAACGTCTGTTACGGTAAAAATCTCAGGCGTCATATTTTTTGTACGGGAGCCGGACCAAATTCCGGCTCCCGCGCTAAAAACTGTGGCTAAATGAACACACCGCGGATGCATGCATCTGGCCGGCGCAACTAAAAGCGTTTGAGTTCAGTTGCTTGCCTTGCTAACCACCGCTCGCGGCTTCGGGCCGCAGATACGAGAAAATAGAACAGATGGATCTGCCAATTACCACTTCACGCCGGACATTCATGTTTGGTGCGGCCAGTCTTGCCAGCCTCGCCCTCGCAGGCTGTGCCACAACGGGCGACAATCGCCCCGTCGCACGGACGTTCGATCAATATTACCTCGACATGTATGCGGCCATGCCGAACGAAAAATTTCCGGTGCCCGCAGTGGATTTGACGCGCCTGAAGCCCACGCATTTCCGCACCGAGGTCGATGACCCGACGGGCGAAAAGCCGGGGACAATCGTTGTGAATACCGCCGAGCGCTACCTCTATCTGGTTGAGGAAGGCGGCAAGGCGATCCGCTATGGCGTCGGCATCGGCCGCGAGGGCTTTGCCTGGTCGGGCCATGGTTCGATCAACCGCAAGGCCGAATGGCCGACCTGGACGCCGCCGGCCGAGATGGTCGCACGCGATCCCAATGCCGCGCCGTGGGCCAAGGGCATGCCCGGCGGCATCGACAACCCACTCGGCGCCCGGGCGATGTACATCTACACGGGCGGCAAGGATTCGCTCTATCGCCTGCACGGCAGCGCCGATCCGGCATCGATCGGCGAAGCGGTCTCGAGCGGTTGCGTGCGCCTGATCAACCAGGACGTGATCGATCTCTACAGCCGCGTTCCGGTCGGCACCAAGGTTGTCGTGATCTAGAAACGCACGCTGAAGCGCCGCCCGGTTTTGCCGGGCGGTGACGCGGGGTTTGAGCGAGGCCGGCCTCGAATCGGGTAGTGGATTTGGTGAGACCTGCCTCGCCCAAACCTTCGGGATTTTTGACCCAGTGCCGCAAGAAGCCGCTTTCCGGCATGTCACGGCGATGCCAGGCCTGCCCAGGGCGACCCCCAGACACCCGAAACTCTCCGCCGGGCAGGTTGGGGGTTCGGGCGTGATCATGGCCCGAGTGCCCAACCTGCGGCCTGTCGCCAGACCCCGTTCGTCGCAGCCTGCGTCTGTGACGGAGAAGCGGGGGTAGGATAGGGGCACCGGAAAGGGCGGGGATAAGGTTTTGGAGCTGGGCTGGCACGGCGTTCCCTTCTCCCCTTGAGGGAGAAGGTGGCGCGCGCGCCGGATGAGGGGTTCCCTTACTGAGTCAGCAACCCCTCACCCGCCCTCCGGGCACCCTCTCCCACAAGGGGCGAGGAGGAGGCGGAGTTTGGGGCGATCGCTCGTTCCCAGCCGGTAACCCCCACCAATTCGTAGCCCTCATGGTGAGGTGGGAGCTCTTGTGACCCTCGAACCACGAGGGCGTGGTACAGAGGCTGGATTGCCCGAATAAACCGGGCAATGACGGTTTCATCTTTGGCGCCGGCGCAAATCACCAAAACTCGCAACTTACCCCGTCATTGCCCGGTTTATCCGGGCAATCCAGACTCTGCGCGCAAGCTGCCCACCCCCACCCTTGGCTGCCGCCATCCATCCCCACAAGGGGGAGGGAGCGCCAGATTGCACGGCCGCAGAGTTCCCTCCCCTTGTGGGGAGGGATCAAGGGTGGGGGTTGCGGCTCGCACCAGCCAACCAGCAAATTCATGATGAAGCGGGAGGCGCGGCCGACCCGCGAACTGCAAACTCCGGCAAGGATGGACCGGTCGCCTCAATTGGCGTAGCAAATACAATTGCACGCGCCCGTTTCTATCGCTTCAAAGCGTCAACAGCAGGAGGCAGCCATGCCCACTCCACCGCGCGAACCGCAGTCCAAGGACGAGCAGGATGCCGAGGAATTCATGTTGATCGAGGAGGATTCGCACCTCGGCGTGCCCGATGATGCGGCACTGCGCGTCGAGACGGCACTGGAGCAGGTGGTCCATGACCGAGGCCCCGCCGGCTGGTGGCGGCTGGGCATGGTGGCCCTGGCCGCCGTGGCGCTGGTGTTGCTGATCGCGCAGATCATCAGCGGCGGGCCGCCGAAGGTGCCGGTGCCGGCCAGCGCGCCCGTCACAACGGCGCCCGCGAAGTAGAAGTGGCGGGCGCGGAGCCCACCCAGGTCAGCTGATCGGCGAAATCTGGATTTCGACGCGACGGTTCTTGGCGCGTCCGGCTTCGGTGGCGTTGGAGGCGATCGGATCTTCCTCGCCCTTGCCCTGGATGAAGAAGCGCTGCTGGTCGACGCCCTGGTTGGCAAGGATGGTGGCGACGGCCACGGCGCGACGCTGCGAGAGATCCTTGTTGTAGTCGACCGGGCCCTGCGAGTCGGTGTGGCCGTAGACGTCGACGACGGTCTTGTCGAATTTCTTCAGCACGATGCCGACCGAAACCAGCGTCGGGTTGAATTGCGGCTGTACCGCCGCCTTATCGGTGTCGAAAGTGATGTTGGCCGGCATGTTGAGGATGATCTGGCTGCCGACGCGCGTCACCGACACGCCAGTATCGCGCAGTTGCTGGCGCAGCTCGGCTTCCTGCTGATCCATGTAGGTGCCAATGGCGGCGCCGGTGAGCCCGCCGACGCCGGCCCCGATCAGGGCCGCCACGCGCGGATCGGTTCCGGTCGCGGCGCCGATCAAGGCGCCGGCAACCGCACCGCCGCCCGCCCCCACCATGGCCCCGCCGGCCTGGTTCGAGAGCTGGGGCTGATTATCGAATGGATTGAGGGTGGTGCAGCCGCTGAGCAAAAAAGCCGCGAGCCCCACGAGAACGAATTTGGACTTCATAAGAACCCCCGAAACACTATGTGCCGTGTTCTTCACAGCGAATGCGGCAGCATGGTGTCACCGCGTTGCCCAATGGCAACAGTCCGGGTGTTGCTAGCGAACAACCCGGCTTGCGGCAAGCTGGGGTTTTCGAATGTGAGGGTTGCGGTGGGCGGGACTGGTGGCCCCCCATGGGGGAGGCGCGCCGTCCCACCCGCCGTCATTCCGCGCAGGCGGAATCCAGCAGGCTCCGCGTTGGTACTGGGGCGCAGCGGCAAACCCGCCCTCATGGTGAGGCGCGCAAGGCGCACCTCACCATGAGGCCTGCTGCCCCATTGCCTAGTGGTGGCCGCCGGTGACCTCGCGGAGTTCTTCGACGGAGCGGACGCGCTTGCGGGCGGCGCCTTCCCAATCGCTGGTCTTGACCGTGCCTTTGGCGAGGCGCTCCCTAGCGGCGGGGATGGCGGCAGCGTATTGCGGCAGCCATTGCGCCTGGGCGACGACCATCTCGTCGACCATCTGCCAGACCTCATCCGGGGTGCAGATGGCGCCGACCAGAGGGTCGTGCAGTACGGCCAGTTTCAGCATGTCGATGTCGCCGGTGGTCGCGGCTTCGACCGACATGCGCTGCACCGAGATCGAGACGGAGCAGGTTGCGGCGCAGGCCATCGGCAGCGTGATGCCCTCAACCATGTTGAGCCCGAAGCGATCGACGAAGCCGGGGCTTTCGATGATGGCATCGGCCGGCAGGTTGGAAATGATACCATTGTTTCGGACGTTGAAATGCCCGCGATAGACGCGACCGGTCTCCAGCGCCTCGATGATGTAGCTGGCGTGCTCGGTGGTGCGCTTGTGCTGGCTGAGCGGCTTGTTGGCCTGCTCAAGGAACATCGGGAAATCCGTCTCGAACCAGTTACGGCGCTCGGTGGAATAGCGAAGGTAGCCGCCGGTCTCGCCGTGGATCCAGTCCGACATATCGATCCATTTGTTGATCTCGTCCGGACGCTTGCGATACCAGGGCAGGTATTCGCTGAGGTGCCCATTGCTCTCGGTCGAATAGACGCCAAAGCGCTTCAAGACGTCGATGCGGACCTTTTCCTGTTTGGAATAGACCGGGTGGCGCTCGAAGGCAGCGATCAGTTCGTCCTTCTCGATCTTGCGGCCATTGACGCGGATATCGATGTACCAGGTCTGGTGGTTGATGCCGGAGCAGACGTAGTCGAGTTCGCGGTCATCGACGCCCAGGACCTGCGCGATCTGGTGGGCGCCGTGCTGGATGCCGTGGCAGAGCCCGATGGTCTGCACGCCGCCATAGGCGTTGGCCGCCCAGGTGTTCATCGCCATGGGGTTGGCGTAGTTGAGGAAGACGGCGCCCGGCTCGGCGACCTCGCGGATATCCTTGCAGA
>JAQGKB010000214.1 GCA_028290345.1 Hyphomicrobiales bacterium
ACCGTCATTTGCCGGTCTTGTAGATGAAGCGCGAGTATTTCGGATCGGTGACGTTGCCCTTGTCGAGGATGGCGAATCCAGTCTCGACGCGCCTCGGCAGGCTGGTCACGCCCGCCGCGTCGGCGACCGCGAACTGCACGGCCATATAGCCCATGTCGAAGGGCTTCTGCGCCAGCACCAGCGAGACCACGCCCTTGCCCATCAGTTCGATGGCTTCGGCCGTCGCATCGTAGGCGACGACCTGGACATGGCCGCCGAGGCCCGCGTTGACCACCGCGTTACCGGCGCCGCTGGCGCTGAACACGTTGGTGCCGAATACGCCGGCGAGGTCGGGATTCTGCTCGATCACCGCGGCCGTCTGCTGGGCGGCCTTGTTCTGGTCGTCGAGGTTATAGTCAGGCCCGAGCACCTTGATGTTGGGGAACTCCTTCTTCATCACCTCGGCAAAGCCCTGCTCGCGACCTTCGACCGACGAGACGTTGGGATTGGTGGAGTTGATATAGACGGTGCCCTTGCCGCCGATCGCCTTGGCGAGGCCGCGGGCCGAGATGCGGCCGCCTTCGACATTGTCCGAACCGATATAGCTGATCGGGAATTTTACCGGCCCTTTGACATAGTCGCCATCGCCGAGGAACGTATCCACGGTGATGATCTTGATGCCCGCGTCGAGCGCTGCCTGAAGCGGCGCTACCATCTGGTCCTTATCGGTTGGCGCGGTGATGATGTAGTTGAGGTCGCCACGGGCTACCAGCGCATCGAGGATCGGCGTCTGTGCCTCGACGCCCCAGGTGGGCGGCACCTGGCTGACGACTTCAACGCCCAGGTCCTTGGCCGCAGCTTCGACGCCGAGCTGCATAACCTGGTAGAACGGGTCGACGACGCCCGGCAGGAAGCCGATCTTGATGTTGGCGGCCGAAACAGCGGCAGTTGACAGTAGAAGCGTGCCCAATAAGGCAGCAATCATAGTCGACGCACGACGCATCGCAGTCCTCCCCTCGATTGTTATGGCCCGGCGGCTCCTTAGAACTCCTCCGTCGGATCACTAACGATAGGCCCGCGCAGCCATATTTGTAAACTGGCTGGATAAATTCTTGCGCTGACTGGTCGAGCCGCTGCGCAAGGCATTCGACATTCCGGTCATCACGGTTGGGGAGGGTTGGGGGAAGGGGTGGCCTGCCCTACCCCACCACCTCGATATCAAACACCAAAATCCCCTCAGCCCCACCCACAGCAGCAGCCGTGATCGCCACGCCGGCCTTGGCATGTTCGCTGTCCACCAGATACGCGTCCCGCGCCCCGGCATCGGCGAAATCGACGACAAAGCCGTCCGAAAACCCCTTGTCCATGCCTTCAGGGCTGACATTGGGGCCGATGTGCGCCTGCAAAAACCCCGGGATGCGCGGCTGCAGCGCCGCGATCATCGCCAGGATGCGGCTCCGTTCAACTGCGTCGATTTCGGGCTTGAAGCGGATGAAGACGCAGTGACGGATCATGAGGCGGATGCCGGTTTCTTGCCTTTGGGTTTGAAGACCTTAGGCCGCGCTTCGGCGGGCGGGAACTCGAACTTGGGTTTTCCCTTGTACTTCGGCTTGCCCTTGTCCTGCGGCGCCGCGAAATCCCGCTGGGCACCCTCTTTCGGCTTGCTGTATTTGTGTTTTGGCGCTGGCGCGGTAGCGGGCTCGGCACTCTCCGGCCGTGCCTCGTAGCGCGGCTTGGGTGCGTAGGAAGCCGGAGCGCCAGTCACGCGCTGGATGGTGACGTTCTTTTCGCCGGTACCATGCTGCTGGACGTTGGCCATGAAGGCATCGGCCTTGTCCGGGGCGATCTCGAACTGGGTTTCGGTATCGAGGATCTTGATCGACCCCACCGCGCCCTTGGTCACATCGCCCGCCTTGCAGATCAGCGGCAGCAGCCAGCGCGGCTCGGCGCGGTGCTTGCGGCCGACCGAGGCCTTGAACCAGACGCCGTTGGTAAAACGCTCGACCGGCACGTCGCTCTTTTCGAAGCGCGGCTCGCGCACGCCCTTGGCGCCCTTCATCGGCGGCGGCGGCGCGTCGGTCAGGTCCTCGGGCGCGGGCCGGGCGGCGAGTTGCTGGCGGAGATAGGCCGCCGCAATCTGCTCGGGACTGTGCGAGGCCAGGAGTTCCGCAACGAACGCGGTTTCCTCTTCGGTGACCGGTGCGCTCAGCGCCGCATCGCCGAGGATGCGCTCGCGATTACGCGCATCGATGGCGGCGGCGGTCGGCGCCGGTACGGCCTTGGCCTCTAGCCGGGCCAGCGACAGCACGCGGCTGGCTGCGCCGCGACGGCTATAGGGCACGATCAGCGCGCAAATACCCTTGCGCCCTGCCCGGCCGGTCCGGCCGCTGCGGTGCAGCAGCGTATCCGGATTGGTCGGCAGATCGGCGTGAATGACGAGATCGAGGTTGGGCAAATCGATGCCGCGCGCCGCGACGTCGGTGGCGACGCACACCCGCGAGCGGCCGTCGCGCATCGATTGCAGCGCGTTGGTGCGCTCGGCCTGACTCAGTTCGCCGGAGAGCGACACGACGCCAAAACCACGATTGGCCAGCCGGCTCGCGAGGTGTTTTACGCCCTCGCGGGTCGAGCAGAACACCAGCGTGCTCGGCGCATCGAAATAGAGCAGCGTGTTGATGATGGCGTTCTCGCGCTCGTGCCCGGGCACCACGATCATCTGGTATTCGATATCGTTATGCTGACTGCTTTCGCCGGCGGCGCTGATCCGCAGCGCGTCGCGCTGGAAACTCTTCGCCAGTTGCGCGATCGGTTTTGGCACCGTGGCCGAAAACAGCAGCGTGCGGCGGCTTTCCGGGGCTTCGCCGAGGATGAATTCGAGATCCTCGCGAAAGCCGAGGTCAAGCATCTCGTCGGCCTCGTCGAGCACCACTGCCCGCAGTTCGGACATATCGAGCGAACCCTTGGTGATGTGATCACGCAGGCGTCCGGGCGTACCGACTATGATATGTGCGCCCTCGGCCAATTTGCGGCGTTCGCTGCGGATATCCATGCCACCCACGCACGAAGCGATGCGCGCGCCGGCGCCGGCATAAAGCCATTCCAGTTCGCGCTCGACCTGGATTGCCAGTTCGCGCGTCGGCGCGATCACCAGTGCTAGCGGATGGCCGACAAAATCGAAGCGCTCCGCCCCGTCAAGTAGCGTCGGCGCAATGGCAATGCCGAAAGCAACGGTCTTGCCCGAGCCGGTCTGGGCGGAAACCAGCAGGTCAGCGCCTTCGGCTTCGGGGGCCAGCACGGCGGATTGCACCGCCGTCAATGTCTCATAGCCACGGGCTGCCAATGCCTCGGCGAGGGCCGGAGCGATAGTATCGGGAAGGGTCACGTTGAGGTCTTTCTCGCGCGCCGCCGCTGCGGCCAAATGGTTTGCATCCCGCGCAAGGCGCTGGGACCACGTGCCCGCACCGATAGACCGCGCCGCCCGGTGCGTCAACCGCGCGGGACCGGACGGAGGCGATGCAGCAGGCGCATAGCGCGCTATAGTTCATGGCTAACAAGGAGTCGCGGCATTGCCCAAAGTTGCATGGATCATCGGCGGCGGATCGGGGATCGGCGCCGCGGTGGCAAGATTGCTGGCCGACGAGGGATGGACGGTGGCGATCTCGGGCCGGCGGCCGGAGAGGCTGGCCGAGGTGGCGGAGGACCGCGCCGGCATCCACCCCTACCCGCTCGATGTTACCGACGAGGCCGCCGTCGCCGCGACGGTTGCGGCCATCGCCGAGGCGTTCGGCCGCATCGATCTGGCGCTATTCGGCGCTGTGGCGACGCAGCCGACGCGGGTAGGCGAATATGACCTCGCAAAATACCGGGCGGCGTTCGAAACCAATCTGCTGGCGTTCGTTGGGGTTGTGGAGCGGCTGATCCCGCAACTTGAGAAGCAGGGCGGCGGGCGGCTTGCCGCCATCGCCTCGCTCGCCGGCTATTTTGGCGTACCGCGCTCCGGCGCCTATGCGGCGAGCAAGGCGGCGCTGATGATCCTGCTCGAAACCATGCGCACCGAACTGGCACCCAAGCGGATCATCGTGCAAATGGTCGCGCCCGGGTTCGTCAAATCGGAACTGACGGACCGCAACAAGTATCCGATGCCGTGGCTGATGGAGACCGACGCGGCCGCGCGGCGTATCGTCGATGGACTGACGCGTACAAATCGCTTCGAGATCGCGTTCCCGTGGCAGATGGTCTGGCTGGTCAAGACCATGCGCTGGCTGCCCTACGGACTGTTTTTCTGGGTTGCGGCCAGGATGATGCCAAAGGCATCGTGACGCGAGGAATTATCGAAAAGCTGGATGGAGGAAATCCCAATGGCGTCTGTGGCAGATCTTGTCGACCCCGAGCGGCTAGCTGCGCTGGCAACCCCGGCCAATCTGCGGCTTGGGCACAGCATTGCCGCAGATGGCGGCGTGGAGTTTACCGAATTCGGGCCATTGCTGGTCCGCGCCCGAGTGGGCGGCACGCCCGATGCGGATCAGCACCGCACGGTCGTGTTGAAATCAACGTCCGCCGGGCTGGAATGGTCGTGCGCCTGCACCAGCGCCAAGACGCTGTTCTGCAAGCATTGCGTCGCGGCGGCGCTGGCAACGTGGGAGAAGGCCCCCACGCGCCACAATCGCTCGCGGTGACGGAACTCAGGCCGGCTTGCGGTACTGATAGATGCCGACGTCGATCAGGCCTTCCATGAAGCCCGCCTCGCAATAGCTGAGGTAGTACACCCACTTGCGGCGGAATGCTTCGTCATAGCCCAAGGGCGAGATCACCGACCAGCGGTCGAGGAAGCGCTCGCGCCATAGACGCAAGGTTTTCGCGTAGGAGAGGCGGAAATTCTCGACGTTTTCGAGGATCAGCCCCACCCGGTGCGCCTGTTCCTTCATGGCGCTCTTGGTCATCAACATGCCGCCAGGGAAAATGTAGCGCTGGATGAAATCGGGACCGCTCTTGTAGATCGCGAACTCGGCCTCGGTGATGCTGATCGCCTGGATCGCGGCAGTGCCGCCGGCCTTCAGCCGGTCGAACAGCGCCTGGAAATAGGTCGGCCAATGGTCCTCGCCCACCGCTTCGATCATCTCGATCGAGGCGATGTGATCGAACTGGCCCTTGGTGTCGCGATAATCCTCGAAATGCAGCGTCGCGAGGTTATCCAGCCCCTGCCGCTGTAAACGGTCCTGCGCGAATTTGAGCTGCTCTTTCGAGAGGGTGATGCCGTAGAGCTCGGCGCCATAATCCTTGGCTACCGTTTCGGCCATGCCGCCCCAGCCGCAGCCGATCTCAAGCACGGAACTGCCCGGCGTCACCCCGGCCATATCGGCCACACGGTGGTATTTGGCGCGCTGCGCTTCTTCCAGCGTTTCGCCTTCGGAGCTGAAGATCGCCGATGAATAGGTCATCGTGCTGTCGAGCCACTCGGTATAGAAATCATTGCCGAGGTCGTAATGGGCGGAGATATTTTCCTTCGAGCCTTCGCGCGTATTGGCGCGCGACAGGTGAAAGGCCAGATCGTTGGCGGCGCGGCGGAAAATGCCCGGATTGGCGTTCTCAAAACTCTCGCGGTTCTGCAGGAAGAACCGGAACAGCGCCGTGAGGTCATCCACCTCGATGTCGCCGTT
>JAQGKB010000234.1 GCA_028290345.1 Hyphomicrobiales bacterium
GTTTATAGTCCCTCGCTTACGCTCTATTTGTCTTCGTCGTCATCTTCCGGACCAAGGTCCGCATCTTGTGGGGCAGGGTTTGCCCTATTCATTTCAGCGGTGGAGCGGACCACGTTCAACACGCCCGCCGCAAATCCGACCAGAAGCATGATCAGCATGATCCACGGCCGTGTGCCGAGCCACTGATCTAGCAAATAGCCCAGACCCGCGCCAACCAGGATTGCGGCAATGAATTCGGACCCGAGCCGCACCGCGCGACCCATTCCTTCTCCGTGCCCGGAGCCGCCGGGTTGCCCCTGCGACGTCCTCCCAAGCCGATCTCGCTTTGCCGCGGCAATGCGTTCGGCCAGATCCCTGGTAGCCCCCGATGGGCGCTTTGTGTCACGCGGATTTGCCATCGCGCCCGTCACTCCGCCCAAATGTCGTCATAACCCTTAAAGTCGCGCGCAACATAGTTGGGGCAATCTGCGGTGTCAAGGCGAAGCATCCCCATCTAAGTGATTGATATATAAGGATTTTATGACATGCCTTTAGCTTGACGCCAAAACCCCGTGTTTCTGATCGTTGCTGAGGACCATCTCAGACGGCCTCGAGAAAAGATTCGGCCGTCGTCAAGTCGACCGACACCAGTTGGCTGACGCCGCGTTCGGCCATCGTCACTCCGAACAGCCGGTCCACCCGGCTCATGGTGATCGGGTTGTGGGTGATAACCATGAAGCGGGTTTCCGTGCGTTGCCGCATCGAAGCCAGCAAATTGCAGAAGCGCTCCACATTGGCATCGTCGAGCGGCGCATCGACTTCGTCGAGCACGCAGATCGGGGCGGGATTGGTGAGGAACACGGCAAAGATCAGGCTCAACGCAGTAAGCGCCTGTTCGCCGCCCGAGAGCAGGGTCATCGTCGTCGGTTTCTTGCCCGGCGGCCGAGCGATGATCTCGAGCCCGGCTTCGAGCGGATCGTCGCTCTCGACAAAACTCAGTTCCGCTGTGCCGCCGCCGAACAGCGAGGTGAAAAGTTCCTGGAAATAGGCGTTCACCTTCTCGAACGCCTCGGTCAGCCGCGCCCGCCCCTGGCGATTGAGGCTCTGGATGCCCGAGCGCAGCTTTGCGATCGCGGCGATCAGGTCGTCGCGGTCCTTGGTCATCGCGTCGAGCTTCTCGCGCACCTCCTCGGCCTCGCGCTCGGCGCTGAGGTTCACCCCGCCTAGCCGCTCCCGCTCGGATTTGAGCCGCTCGAGCTTCTGCTCGACTGCATGCTCCTGCGGCAGCGCATCGGCCGGCTTGATGCCGGCGACGAACGCGGTTTGCGTCGCGTCGATCCCAAGGATTTCCTGTACCTGGCGCTCGACCTGGTGGCGCTGGGCGATCAGGCCCTTCATCCGCTCTTCGACGCGGGCAAGGTTTTCTCGTGCTCCCGATAGCCCCTCGACCGCCAGGCGCGACGCGCGGTCGGTTTCACGGTGGATGGTCTGCGCCTGTGCCAGCGCGTCCGATGATCCGCGATGCAGTTCCTTGGCGGTCTCGATCTCATCGTCGAGCGCCCCGCGCCGCGCCTCGAAGCTCTCGGGCGAGGCATTCAACTGCTGCAAGTGCGCGGCGATCTCGGCGCTGCGGATTTCCAGCGTCGCCAATTGGGCCACCGCGCCGTCACGCCGCCGCCGCCAGCTCTGCGCCTCATTGCCGATCTGCACTAGCCGGGCGCCGCGCATCCGGGCCGCGGTCTCAAAGGTGCCAAGCGCCAGCCGGGCCTGATCAGCCTTGTCGCGCGCACCACTCAATAGACCCTGCTTCTGCTGCACGAGATCGGCGGCCTCGGTTTCGTCACCGCTCTCGGCAAGGCTCCTGTCGGCATCCGTCTTGATCGCCTCGGCCTCCGCCAGGCTAGAATTGAGCCGGATACGGGCTTCTTCGAGTGCGCTTTGCCGGGTGGCAAGATCGCCGACGGCCTTTTGCGCGCGGTCGAGTTCGCCTTGTATCACCCCGATTTTGCGCTGCGCGTCGCGCCAGGCCTCGTGCCGCTGCCGCTCTGCCTGGCGGGCGGTTTCGAGTTCGGCCAGCAGCCGGTCGACCCGCGCTTTGCTGGCGCTGCGCTCAAGCTTGACGCGGGCGATCTCGGCATCGAGTTCGGCCAACCGGTTGCGCTGCGCAAGCCGCTGCGCCGCTGCGCTCGGTGCGTCGGCGGCTGCCACCAATCCGTCCCAGCGCCAGAGATCGCCCTCGAGCGTCACCAGGCACTGCCCGGGTTTCAGCGCTACGACCAGTTGCGGCCCATCCTGCTTGCCGACCAGGCCGATCTGATCGAGCCGACGTTGCAACAGATCGGTGCCGACGACGAATTGCGATAGCGGCACCGCGCCTTCGGGCAGGGCCGGGTCACCGTCGCCGGATAGCGGACCGGCCCAATGCAGCGGTGCGCCGGCGTCCGACGACGCCTCGAGATCATCGCCGAGCGCCGCGCCCAACGCCGTCTCGTAGCCGGGCGTGACGTTCAGCGCGTCGACGATGGCCGGCCATAGGCTCGCCCCGCCCATATCGAGCACCCGCGAGAGAGTCTGCGCCTCACTCTCGATGCGGCCAAGGGCCGTGTCGAGCGCCTGCAGTGCCGGCCGCGCGTCGTCTAGCGCCGCCTGGGCTGCGGCCGTCATCTCCTCGGCGGCGATGGCGTCGCCCTCGGCCTCGGCCGCAATCTCCTGCACGCTGACGAGCGTCGCCCGTTTTTCCGCGAGGGTAGTATCGGCATCAAGGCTGGCGCCGATGGTTGCCGCTTCCAGCGCGACTTCGGCGATCTGCTGGCTCAGCCGCTGGCAGCGCATCGCCGCGTCGTTGGCGCTGCGCTGTGCCTGGGCCCTTCGCGCTCGCAATTGTGCCAGCGCGTCGGCGGCTAATCGCACCTCGGCTTCGTGGGTCGCGACGATCGACTGCGCATGCTCCGCATTCGCTTTGGCGACTTCGAAGGCCTCGCTCTGGCCGGCAACTTCCGCTTCGAGTTTTGCCCTTTCCGTCGCCGAGACCGCAAGGGCCTCGTCGCTTTCGGTCAGCAGCGCCCGCTCGCGCCCGGCATCGCCCTCCAACTGCGCGATCCGGTCTTGCAGTTCCGCCCGCCTTGCGTCGGCGCGGCGGGCCTCCTCGGTCAGTTGCTCGGCGAGGATCGTCAGCCGTTGCAGCGCGGCACCGGTCGCCGCTTCACGGTTCCGCAGTGGCTGCATCGCGGCATCCGCCGCCTCCAAGGCGGCGCTTGCCTTGCGTTCGAGGCTCAGCGCATCGCCCAGCAGCACGACCAGTTTGCCCTGGTTGGCTTCGGTTTCCTTCTCGGCAAAACGGGCCGCCACCCAGCGCACATGATAGAGCGCCGCTTCCGATTGCCGGATGTCGCTGGAAAGGGCGCGGTAGCGGATGGCGAGGCGAGCCTGCCGGCGCAGGGTTTCAAGCTGGGTTTCCACCTGCGCCACGACATCGTCGACGCGCTCCAGGTTCTGCTCGGCGGCGCGCAGCCGGATTTCGGCCTCGTGCCGGCGCGAATGCAGGCCCGAAATCCCCGCCGCTTCTTCCAGCAGCGCCCGCCGCTGCACTGGCTTGGCCGCGATCAGTTCCCCGATCTGGCCCTGCCGCACAAGGGCGGGCGAATGCGCACCGGTCGAGGCATCGGCGAACAGCAATTGCACATCGCGTGCCCGCACCTCCCGGCCATTGACGCGGTAGACCGAGCCCGCCTCGCGTTCGATGCGGCGGGTGACTTCCAGGATATCGGCGTTGTTTAGCGGGGCAGGGGCGGTGCGGTCGCTGTTGTCGAGCACCAGCGTTACTTCGGCCGAATTCCGCGCTGGCCGGTTGCCGGAACCGGCAAAGATCACATCGTCCATGCCGGCGGCCCGCATCGCCTTGTACGAGCTTTCGCCCATCACCCAGCGCAGCGCCTCGACGAGGTTGGACTTGCCGCACCCATTGGGGCCGACAACACCGGTCAGGCCGGGCTCCATGTGGAACTCGGTCTGATCGCAGAAGGATTTGAAGCCGTGGAGCTTGAGGCGCGTGAATTTCACCGCGCGCCCCGTGGGTGCGAAGCTTTAAGCCAGCAGGGGATCAATCGCCGCCGAGAACTGGTCAAGACTTCTTTCACCGGTCATCTGTTGGCCGTTCAGGAAGAAGGTCGGCGTGCCGGTGACGCCGAATTCCTTGGTCGCCTGGTCCAGCAGGGCTTTCATCCCGTCGAAAAGAGGCTGATTCGTCAAGGCGACATTGAAGCTATCATCAGTAAAGCCAAGCTGCTTGGCAACCGCGAGGATCGCATCCTTTGGCTTGTCGGAGGCCGCCCACTGGTCCTGCGTCTTGAAGAACGTCGCGATCACATCATAATACTTGGTCGGCCCGGCGGCTTCCGCCAGCAGGAAAACCACGGCATCCAGCGTATTGCGCAGGAACGGGCGCAGGATGAACTGCATCTTGCCGGTATCGACGTACTTTTGCTTCAGCGGCTCGAACACCGTGGTGGCGAACAGCGCGCAGTGCGGGCAGGTCGGCGAGGCGTATTCGATCAGCGTCACCTTGGCATTGGCCGGCCCCAGCGGGTGATCGGTATTGCCCGCCGGCTTCATCAGCTTGGCGACATCGACCTTCGGCTCGGGCGCATCCTGCGCCAGCGCGGCGCCAGTGCCGCAAAGTCCTGCGAGCGAAGCGGCTGCACCCAACACCAATGTATCTCGGCGGGAAAATTTCACGAACTTCTACTCCATTTTTGTGTCGGCACACTACACGTCGCGAAGGCGGCGGCAAGGGGGCGACACCATCAACTGACAGTGAACAGTCTAGCGCCGTGACTTGTCTTCGCTCCTGCGAATAACGGCCTCGCCAAGCCGGCGCAAGGCTTCCCTGACCCCATCATCCGCCACCCCGTCGACGGCGCTGCTGACGCGAGCGATCACGGCCGGATCGGGCTTGTTTCCAGTCTGCGGCAGGGTGGCTGAATGGGGCATGAACGGGCTGGCCGAGAGCCGCACATGGCCGACCAACACATAGCCGAAATAGCGGTTGACCGCAGCCGCGATCGGCGCGCCCTCATGCGCAAGGGCTAGAGCGTGCCCCGGCGCGCAGCGCAGATAGAGCGTGGCGCCTTCCGCGCCGCTTGCACCACGCGGCCAGACCAGCTTGTCCGGCATGGTCACCTTGTCGTAGGGCGACGGGGCGATCGCCGACCAGTGGGTGATGATATCCCGGCCGGCAAAGCCGCGCTTCTTCAGCGCCGGATCGAGCACACCCTTCAGCGCATCGCCAACGCCGACCGCGCGATTGAGCCGTTTTGGTTCGACCGGGTCTTTGGGCTTGGCCGCCATGGTGAACGATTGTATTCCCGCGCTTGCGCTCGAAGCCGGCTTGGCTTCTTGTGCAATCATGCCAAAAAGCGCCTTCAAGCAACAGCAAAATGCCACGCCGATCGATGCCGAGGCGGTGCTGGCCTGGTACGATGCCCACGCCCGTACTCTGCCCTGGCGGGTGAGCTCCACGGATCGGGCGCGGGGCATCAGGCCAGACCCCTATCGCGTCTGGCTCTCGGAAATCATGCTGCAGCAGACCACCGTCGCCGCGGTTGGCAAATATTTCGCCCGTTTCACTTCGCTTTGGCCGACGATTGCCGACCTCGCCGCCGCGCCGCTCGAGGCTGTGCTCGTCGAATGGGCGGGGCTCGGGTACTACGCGCGGGCCCGCAATCTGCACGCCTGCGCCGTGGCGATCATGCACGAGCACGGCGGCAGGTTTCCGGCGACTTCGGCGCAATTGCTGGGCCTGCCCGGCATCGGCGCCTATACCAGCGCTGCGATCGCAGCCATCGCCGATGACGAGCCGATCGCAGTCGTTGACGGCAATGTTGATCGCGTCCTCGCGCGCTATCTGGCGCTCCATGTGCCGGTGCGCGCGGCCAAGGATGCTATTCGCCGGGCCGTACAGCAATCCGTGCCGGAGCGCGCCGGCGATTTTGCTCAAGCCCTGATGGATTTGGGCGCCACCATCTGCACTCCGCGCGCCGCACTCTGCATGCTCTGTCCGCTGCAGCCGGGTTGCATGGGCGCGCGAGAAAACCCGCTGGCCTATCCGCTCAAACTGGAAAAGGCCGAGCGGCCGACGCGCTTTGGGCATGCCTTCGTCCTGCTCGATACCGATGGCGATGTCTACCTGCAGACCCGCGCCGAGAAGGGACTGCTGGCCAAGATGACCGAGACACCCGGTTCAACTTGGATGGGAGCCGTGACTGAACCTCAGTTCCCGGTTCCGGCGCAATGGCGGAGCCGCGGCGAGGTGATCCACGTCTTCACCCATTTCCGCCTGCAACTGCAGGTGTGGTCGGCGACGGTGTCAGACCGGTCCAGCCTGACCACGGGTTGGTGGGCCGACCCGGAGGAACTGGCGGCCGAAGCGCTGCCGAGTCTGTTCCGAAAAGTGCTCGCGGCGGCTGGGCTGGATTAGCCGCCTGCCAGCGGTCCCTGTCTAGGCCGAAAGCGGTTCGAGCAAGGCGCGCATGTTGGCGCGCAACTCGTCGATCGGCTTCAGTTTTCCGCCAGCTTCGTGGTGCCAGAACGTCCAGCCATTGCAGGCCTCGGCGCCTTGCACCAGCGCACCGACGCGGTGGATCGAGCCCTGATGCTGCCCCGAACTCAGCGAGCCATCGGCCCGCACCAGCGCCGCAAAGCGTTTCTTTTCGTCGAACAATTCCGTGCCCGGCGCGATCAGCCCGGTCTCGACCAGGGAGCCAAAGGCCACGCGCGTGGCGGCGCGCTTCGGCGTGGTGACTTCCAGCGCAGCCGCGCTTACAGGCCGAATGCTTGCCAGGCGCTTCAGCGCTGCGCTGACATAGGTTGCTTCGCGCTCGATGCCGATGAAATGCCGCCCGAGCTTTCGCGCCACGGCGCCGGTCGTTCCGGTGCCGAAGAATGGGTCGAGCACCACGTCGCCCGGCTTGGTCGTGGCGGTGAGGATGCGATAGAGCAGGGCCTCGGGCTTCTGCGTCGGATGCACCTTCTCGTCGTCGGCATCCTTCAGCCGCTCGGCGCCAGTGCAGATCGGGAATAACCAATCCGAGCGCATCTGCGTATCGTCATTGGCCAGTTTCAGCGCTTCATAATTGAAGGTGACGCGGCTTTTCTGGCTGCGCGACGCCCAGATCAGCGTCTCATGCGCGTTGGTAAAGCGCGTGCCGCGGAAATTCGGCATGGGATTGGCCTTGCGCCAAATCACGTCGTTCAGCAGCCAGAAATCGAGATCCTGCAGCGCCGAACCGACGCGGAAAATGTTGTGGTACGAACCGATCACCCAAAGGGCGCCGTCGGGCTTCAACACGCGCCGCGCCGCCTTGAGCCACGCGCGGGTGAACACATCGTAATGGGCAAAGCTCTCGAACTTGTCCCAGTCATCGTCGACCGCATCGACCTTGCTCTGGTCGGGACGGGTGAGACCCTGCTCGAGTTGCAGATTATACGGAGGGTCTGCGAAAATGAGATCAACCGAGCCGGCCGGCAAGGCATTCATGTGTTCGATGCAATCGCCCACAAGGATAGTATCGATGGGGAGGCGAGCCTCCTCCGCCACGGCCGACTGGGCCGTGTGACGCGCGGTACGCAACATGTACTCAACCCTAACGCAGCACTAACAGCTGTCTTTGTAACCTGTTAGGGTTAAACGGACTTTAATCGCAAAGGTAAGTGAAAGGTTAAAGCGCCGAGTGCTTCAGGAAGGCTTCGGCGCAAGGGGCGAAATCCATCCGGTGATGCCGGCAGGGGCCATGCGCATCGAGTGCCGCCATGTGCTCGGGCGTGCTGTACCCCTTGTGGGCGGCAAAGCCGAAATGCGGCCATTCTCCATGCATGATCTGGCACATCCGGTCGCGCGTCACCTTGGCAACGATCGAGGCTGCCGCAATCGAGACGCTGAGCCCGTCGCCGCCGATCAGCGCCTGGCCAGGTACCGGCAGTCGCGGTGGCACGTCACGGCCATCGATCAGCACATGGTCAGCGGCCATCGATAGTCCGAGCACCGCCTGGCGCATCGCCCAGAGCGTTGCGCCGCGAATATTGAGCGACGCAATGATGGATGGCGGGGCCGCGACGATGGAGACGATCGCGCTCGCCATGATCTGCGCAAACAGCTCTTCGCGCCGCAGGGGAGCAAGCTTTTTGGAATCATCCAGACCTTCGGGTACCGCCGCATGGTCGAGGATCACCGCCGCAACGACCACCGGGCCTGCGAGCGGTCCGCGGCCCGCTTCATCGACGCCGGCGACATGCCGCGCTCCCAGCGCTATCGCCGCCCGCTCATGGAAGAGATCGGGTCCGGGGGTGATTTCGATGATCGGCGAATCGACTCGTAGCATTGCCGATAGGAAGCGCAAGATGGTGGCGGAGGCAAGGTGGAATGGGGCCTTGTGAAGGGGACCGCCCTCGCCGATCCCATCTCCCCTTGTGGGAGAAGGTGCCCTGAAGGGGCGGATGAGGGGTATGCTGAGTCAGTGTGTGCCGCCTACCCCTCATGCGTCGCTACGCGCCACCTTCTCCCACAAGGGGAGAAGGGGACCACCGGCGCTGTGAGAAAATTCCGAGCGTCGCGGCTGCCCTAGAACAAGCTCATCTGCCGATCTTCCGCCTTCGGTGCGTCGAACAGGTCCGTCCGCAGCGGCGGCTGCTTGATGTTGAGGCCGTAGCGCTCGCGGGCTTTCTCGAAGCGCTGCCGCAGCAGCACCGCATAAGGGCCTTCGCCGACAAACCGGGTGCCGAAATTGGGGTCATTGTCCTTGCCGCCGCGCGTGCTGCGTACAAGGTTCAGCACATGGCTGACCCGGTCCGGAAAGTAGCGCAGCAGCCACTCGCGGAAGACGTCGCGCACTTCGCTCGGCAGGCGCAGCAGCACGATACCGGCCCCCTTGGCACCCTGCGCCGCCGCGGCATCGAGAATGCGCTCGAGTTCCATGTCGTTGATGGCGGGAATCATCGGTGCCGCCATTACCGTGGTCGGGATCCCCGCCTCGGACAATAACCGCAGCGCTTCCAGCCGCTTTTCCGGCGTCGAGCCGCGCGGCTCCATCTTGCGGCTGAGGATATGGTCCATGCTGGTGATCGAGAAGGCGACCGAAACCAGCCCGAGTTTTGCCATCGGCTGAAGGATGTCGAGATCACGCGCCACCAGCGCCGATTTGGTGCAGATGGTCGCCGGATGCCGGGTTTCCAGCAGTACTTTCAAAATCTCGCGCGTCAGCTTGTGCTTGCGTTCGGCCGGCTGGTACGGGTCGGTATTGGTCCCCATGGCGATCGGGCGCACCTTGTAGCGGGGGTTGGCCAGTTCCTGGCGCAGCAGTTCGGGCGCGTTGACCTTCACGTAGATGTCGCGCTCGAAATCGAGCCCCGCCGAATGCCCGAGATACGAATGGGTCGGCCGCGCAAAACAATACGAGCACCCATGCTCGCAACCGCGATAGGCATTGATCGAACGATCGAAGCCGATATCGGGGCTCTCATTGCGCGTGATGATGGTCTTGGCGCGCTCGATATGCTCGATGGTCTCGAAACCCTTGAGTTCATCGACCTGGCCCCAGCCGTCATCGATGGCCTCGCGCGTCTGCTTTTCGAAGCGGCCGTCGCGATTGGTCTGCGCGCCGCGCCCGCGGGTCCGCGCCGGATCGATCAGCTTGCGGTCGATCAGATCGGCATCGCGTGTGCCGGCGAGCTTTTCCAGGGCTTCGAAAGACGGGGCGGAATAGAGCGCCATTTTCTTCTCCTACCGAAACGGCGCCGAATCGACCCCGTTAACTTCTGCTTAGGAGTAGCAGGAGAATGAGAACAAAACAAGAACCGTGCAGCGGGGATAAGTTTGGCGCCAGAATTCGCTCAGCCCAGCAACGCCAGGCTGGTGACAGTCAGGTCGGGGCGGATCTGGGTCTGGGGGGCTTCGGGGACGCCGGTCGTAACCAAAATGCTGAACAGGCCGGCGCGCTGGCCCGCCAGGATGTCGGTGGCAACTTGGTCACCGATCATCACGGTTCGCTGTGGATCGGTACCGAGGCGCTGCAGCGCGGCTGCGATCATGTGCGGTTCGGGCTTGCCGACGAACAGGGCCGCCTGACCCGAGGCGGCGGCAACCGCCCCGACCAGCGTGCCGGCGCCGGGCTCGAAGCCATCCTCGCTTGGTAGCAGCAGGTCGGGGTTGGTGCCGATCAGCACTGCGCCCGCGAGCACCAATCGAGTGGCCTGCTTCAGCCGGGCATAGGTCAGTTCC
>JAQGKB010000249.1 GCA_028290345.1 Hyphomicrobiales bacterium
CGGTGATCTCGAAGGTGAGCTGGCGGAACGAGATATCCGAGCCGCCGAAAATCGCCCGCACGTCCTCGACGATCGCCCCGTCGCGAAAATGTCCCTCGAACAAATTGATCGAGACCTTGAGGTCCGGCATCTGTGCGCAGACCGCGGAAAGATCGGTCCGCACCTGCTTCATCAGCTTTATGGTCATCGGCACGGCCAGCCCGGTCACCTCAGCATAGTCGATGAAGGTGTCGGTCGGCACCATCTTGCCGTTGCGCTTTTCCCAGCGGCATAGCACCTCGCAGCCGGCGAGCTTGCCAGTCGCAAGGTTGATCACCGGCTGGTAGAACGGTTTCAGTTCCCCCGCATCGATGGCGCGCTCGAGATCGAACGCCGGCAGCCGCGAACGGCGCACATACTGCAGCGCCATGACCAGGAACGCCGCACTCAGGATGCCGGCGATAAAGGTGAAGCTGAAATCGAGGTCGGCATAGTCGGAGCGCACCAGCGCAAACGGCACCGCGGCCTCGGAGCGCAGCGGCAGTTCGCCGGCAAACGATTGCGTCGCCAGGAAATCCTTGTCGTTACTGCGCTTGTCGTAAGAGGTCGCATCGCCCGCGCCCAGGATCTGGGTGCCATTGGTGAGCGACACCCTCACCATCGAGCCCGGATGGAAGCTGCCCAGCAGCGTCTGCGCGGCCGTCGGCAGCACCGGTACGAAGGCCGAGACCTTTCGCGTGCCGCCAAAAGCCTGCGTCACCTTCAGCACCGGCACGTCCAGCCCGCTGAGCTTGACCACGGTCAGCGTTTCGGGATGCCCAGGGATGGAGAGGCTCTCCGATAGCGGCGTGTAGCTCACCTGCTGCCCGAATGCGTCGCAATACTGCACGCCGTCGGCATTCTCGACCAGCACTTGCTTGAGATAGAGGCTGTGCTGCATCTGCGTATGCACATTGGCGATGAAGGTCGGCGTGCAGAGCGAGGGGCTATCGGCCAGGACGCGCCGCAGTGAAGCGATCGCGTCATAGGCATTGGTCTGGATCTGTGCCGTGAGACCGTCGAGAGACTGCTGCATCTGGCTGGTTTCGCGTACGCGAACATAACCATCGAGCAGATAATCGACTGCGACGACGGGCGAGAACGCCAGGATGGCAGCGCACAGGACGGCAATATTGGAGTATTTGGATTTCACGGCACGACTCTCGCCAAGGCTCTCGTCCAATGGCGTAGCAGCGCAAGATTTAACGAACTGTTAACGGTGGTTAATCGTTGGTGACCGCGTCCGGTAGGAATGAAAAGGGCCCGCCTGCGCGAGCCCTTTGCCTTACTTCTTCTCGGGAACGTTGACCCTGATGTGCAGCTCTCGCAATTGCCTCGGCGAGGCGGGCGATGGCGCCCCCATCAACAGGTCTTCGGCCTGCTGGTTCATCGGGAACAGCGTGATCTCGCGCAGGTTCTGGACCCCGCAGAGCAGCATGACGATACGATCCACGCCGAACGCGGCGCCGCCGTGCGGAGGCGCCCCGTACTGGAAGGCACGATAGAGGCCGCCGAACTGCTCCTCGACCTCTTCGCGCGACTTGCCCGTGAGTTCGAAGGCCGCGACCATGGTCTCCGGCTCCTGGTTGCGGATCGAGCCGGAGGCGATTTCAAAACCGTTGCAGACCGCATCGTACTGATAGGCCTTGATGGTCAAGGGATCCTGGGTGCGCAGCGCCTCCAGGCCGCCCCGCGGCATCGAGAACGGGTTGTGGGCGAAGTCGACCCGCTTTTCTTCCTCGCTCCATTCGTAGAACGGGAAGTCGACGATCCAGCAGAGCTCGAAGCGCTCGGTGTCGACGAGGTTGAGATCGGTGCCAACCTTGGTGCGCGCTTCGCCCGCGAACTTGTAGAACTTGTCCGGCCGCCCACAGACGAAAAACACAGCGTCGCCGTCCTTCAGCCCGAGCTGGTCGCGGATCGCCACCGTGCGTTCCTCGCCGATGTTCTTGGCAATCGGACCCGAGCCTTGCCCGTCCTTGAAGAAGATATACCCGAGTCCCGGCTGGCCTTCGCCCTGCGCCCAGGCATTCATGCGGTCGCAGAAGGCGCGGCTGCCGCCGGTCGACGCCGGAATCGCCCAGACTTCGACTTTGGGATCGTCGGCGATCTGCCCGGCAAACACCTTGAAGCCGGAGCCGGCGAAATGCTCGGTCACCGCCTGCATCTCGATCGGGTTGCGCAGGTCCGGCTTGTCGGAGCCGTATTTGCGAATCGCCGTGTCATAGGGAATGCGCGGCCACTCCTTGGTCACGGGCTTCCCCTCGGCGAACTCCTCGAAGATGCCGGTGATGACCGGGGCCATGGTATCCCAGACGTCTTCTTGGGTGACGAAGCTCATCTCGAGATCAAGCTGGTAGAACTCGCCCGGCAGCCGGTCGGCGCGTGGGTCCTCGTCGCGGAAGCAAGGCGCGATCTGGAAGTAGCGATCGAAGCCGGCAACCATCAGCAATTGCTTGTACTGCTGCGGGGCCTGCGGCAGGGCGAAGAACTTCCCCGGATGAATGCGGCTCGGCACCAGGAAGTCGCGCGCGCCTTCCGGCGAGGATGCGGTCAGGATCGGCGTAGAATATTCGCCAAAGCCGATCTCGCCCATGCGCCGGCGCATCGCCGCGACGATCTTGGTGCGCTTGACGATATTGGCGTGGAGGCTCTCGCGCCTGAGGTCGAGGAAACGGTAGCGCAGGCGGATGTCCTCGGGATAATCGGGCTCGCCGAAGACGGGCAGCGGCAACTCACGCGCTTCGCCCAAAACTTCGAGTTCCTCGACGTAAACTTCGATATGGCCGGTCGGCAAATTGGCGTTCACGGTCTCGGGCGTGCGCGCCTTGACGCGGCCATCGACGCGGATCACCCACTCGGCGCGCACGTCCTCGGCAGACTTGAACGCCGGAGAATCGGGGTCGATCACCAGTTGGGTCAAGCCGTAGTGGTCACGCAGGTCGATGAATAGCAGCCCGCCGTGATCGCGGATGCGATGCACCCAGCCGCTCAGGCGGACGGTATTGCCGACATCGCCCGGGGTAAGTGCTGCGCAAGTGTGCGATCGATATGGATGCATTTTGGGCTCTTATATCTCGGAAAACCGGCTGAATCTGCGGCGGAAAAGCGCATGGGAAGTGCGCTTTGTCAAGTTTTCGGCAGGCAATGCCAGGGGAGCGCGAAAAGTGCCGGTAACCCAACGCGAAATCGGTTCTGGAGTGATGGCTAACGACCTGTTACCAAAGTTGCGGGGACTCTGGGAATGGCGCGGTTTGAACCGATCGCGGACCGTTCCCATATCATGGTGTCGCGTGCAATCTGGACGGGAATGAAGTCGTTACGGAAAATCGCGCAGGGGTAACGGACGAGACTATGGAGCTTATGACTTCGACGGCGGAACTGGGCGAGTTCTGTGCCCGTGCCGCAAACTTTGATTTTGTCACGGTCGATACCGAATTCCTGCGCGAGACGACCTATTGGCCGAAACTCTGCCTGCTGCAGGTAGCGACCAGCGACGAGGCCGTGCTCATCGATCCCCTCGCACCCGGGCTCGATCTCTC
>JAQGKB010000042.1 GCA_028290345.1 Hyphomicrobiales bacterium
CATCCGCGTCGATAGCCGTGGCCGCGAAGTGATGCGCATCCTGCCGCGCGTCAACGACGCGATCAATGAGGAGTGGATTTCCGATAAGACCCGCTTCATCTGGGATGGCCTGAAATCGCAGCGCCTCGATCGCCCGTACGTCCGCAAGGGCGGCAAGCTGCAGGCGACTGACTGGAACGAGGCGTTCGCCACCGTTGCCGCGGCGCTGAAGGCCTCGCGCGGGAACCGGATTGGCGCCATTGCAGGCGATCTCGCCGGCGTCGAGGAAATGTTTGCGCTCAAGGCGCTGCTGACCGCGCTGGGCTCGTCGAACGTCGACAGCCGTCCGGTCGGATCGGCCCTGAACCCGAAGAATGGCCGTTCGAGCTATGTGTTCAACCCGACGATTGCCGGGATCGAACAAGCCGACGCCATCCTGATCATCGGTTCGAACCCGCGCCGTGAAGCAGCCGTGCTCAATGCGCGCATTCGCAAGGCCTGGCGCGCCTCCAGCCTGCCGATCGCCGTCATCGGCGAGGCTGCCGACCTGACCTATGACTACAAGTACCTCGGCAGCGACATGGCGGCGCTTTCGAACCTTGCCGCAGGGCAGGGCGAGTTCGCCGAAGTGCTGAAGAACGCGAAGAAGCCGTTGATCATCGTCGGCGAAGGCGCCGCGAACGCCGACGTGCTGGCGCTCGCTACTTCGATCGCCGATACCGCCGGGGCGTTCAGCGTTGACTGGAACGGCTTCGCCGTACTTCACAACGCGGCCTCCCGTGTCGGTGCGCTCGATATCGGTTTCGTGCCGGAAAAGGATTGGTACGACACGGCCGCCATGGTCGCGGCCGCTGGCAAGGGCGATCTGGACGTATTGTTCCTGCTCGGCGCCGACGACATCGACATGTCGGCGCTTGGCAAGACGCTGGTCGTCTATATCGGCACGCATGGCGACAATGGCGCGCACCGCGCCGACGTGATCCTGCCGGCTGCGACCTACACCGAAAAGAGCGCTACCTACGTCAACACCGAGGGCAGGGTGCAGATGACCAACCGGGCCGTGTTCGCGCCCGGCGATGCCAAGGAAGATTGGGCCATCATTCGTGCGCTTTCGACCGTGGCCGGGGTCACGTTGCCGTTCAATTCGCTGGCGCAGCTGCGTGCCGCGATCTATGCGCAGTACCCGCATTTGGCGCGGCTTGATAGCATCGCGCCGAGCGACTTCGGCACAGCCAAGAAGCTCGGCCGCATCCCGGCCAAGCCGAAGGCAATGCGGTTTGTCTCGCCGGTTCAGGAATTCTACCTCAGCAATCCGATCGCCCGCGCATCGGCGGTGATGGGCGAATGTGCCCAACTCGCTGCCGGGCTGCAGCAAGCGGCGGAGTAGGGATCACTATGGATTTCATCGTCTCAGCGCTTGATTACCTGCTCGGCATTCCCTTCCTCGGATGGGGCCATGAGATCGGCTTCATCTACAAGGGCCTGCTGCTGCTGGTGGCGCTGCTGGTCTTCACCGCCTATGTGCTGCTCGCCGACCGCAAGATCTGGGCGGCGGTGCAAGTGCGCAAGGGTCCCAACGTCGTCGGCCCGTTCGGCCTGCTGCAGAGCTTTGCCGACTTGCTGAAGTTCGTCTTCAAGGAGCCCGTGATCCCCGCCGGCGCCGACAAGGTGGTGTTCCTGCTCGCGCCGCTGGTAACCGTGCTTTTGGCGCTCGCCGCCTGGGCCGTGGTGCCGCTCGATAAGGGCTGGGCGTTGGCCAACATCAATGTCGGCATCCTCTACATCTTCGCCATCTCCTCGCTCGGTGTCTACGGCATCATCATGGCAGGCTGGGCGTCGAACTCGAAATATCCGTTCCTCGGCGCGCTGCGTTCTGCCGCCCAGATGGTGTCGTATGAAGTCTCCATCGGCTTCGTCATCGTCACCGTGCTGCTCTGCGTCGGGTCGCTGAACCTCACCGATATCGTCACGGCACAAACTCAGATGGGCCTTGCCTACATGCTGCATGTGCCGCAGTTGGCGTTCCTCAACTGGTTCTGGCTGCCGCTGTTCCCGATGTTCATTATCTTCTTCATCTCGGCATTGGCAGAAACCAACCGCCCGCCGTTCGATCTGCCTGAAGCGGAATCCGAACTGGTCGCTGGGTTCATGGTCGAATATTCCTCCGCCCCTTACATGATGTTCATGCTCGGCGAATACGTCGCCATCATCCTGATGTGCGCGCTGACCACGATCCTGTTCCTTGGCGGTTGGGCGTCGCCGCTCGATTTCGCCCCGTTCAGCTGGGTGCCGGGCGTCATCTGGTTTATGCTGAAACTCTGCTTCGTATTTTTCATGTTTGCCATGGTCAAGGCGTTCGTGCCGCGCTACCGGTACGACCAGTTGATGCGCATCGGCTGGAAAGTTTTCCTGCCGATCTCGCTGTTCATGGTAATCGTCGTCGCCTTCGTGCTGCAGCTTACGGGCTGGGGCTGGCACGGCGGCGTGGCATAGGCCGGGAGAACGACATGCGCGCTATTCAGTTCCTCAATGCGCTGCTCCTCCGGGAGTTCGTCGGTGCCTTCTTCATCTCGATGCGGTATTTCTTCGCGCCGAAGAAGACCATCAACTATCCCTTCGAAAAGGGGCAGGTGAGCGCGCGCTTCCGTGGCGAACACGCCCTGCGCCGCTATCCCAATGGCGAAGAGCGCTGCATCGCCTGCAAGCTCTGCGAGGCCATCTGTCCGGCGCAGGCCATCACTATCGAAGCCGGCCCGCGCCAGAACGACGGCACCCGCCGCACGCTGCGCTACGATATCGACATGGTGAAGTGCATCTATTGCGGCATGTGCCAGGAAGCCTGCCCGGTGGACGCCATCGTCGAAGGGCCGAACTTCGAATTCGCGACAGAAACCCGCGAAGAACTCTACTTCAGCAAGGAAAAGCTGCTGGCCAACGGCGATCGGTGGGAGCGTGAGCTCGCCCGCAACATCGCCATTGACGCGCCGTACCGGTGAGAGGCTAGAAACCAGATATGACGCTGCCGCTATTCTTCTTCTACGTTTTCTCCACCATCGCCGTGGTCTCGGCGTTCATGGTGATTGCCTCGCGCAATCCCGTGCACTCGGTGCTGTTCCTCATCCTCGTCTTCATCAACGCGGCGGGGCTGTTCATGCTCGCCGGCGCCGAGTTTTTGGCGCTCATCCTCATCGTCGTCTATGTCGGCGCGGTGGCGGTGCTGTTCCTGTTCGTGGTGATGATGCTCGACATCGATTTCGCCTCGATGCGGCAGGGCTTGCTGCAATACGCCCCGATCGGGGTGGTTGTCGGCATCATCCTTCTGCTCGAACTCTTGCTGGTCGCCGGCAGCTTTGCGGTCTCGCCGCATGTCGGCACCGGCAATGTCGTTCCGATGCCCGACGGCATCAACAATACGCGGGCGCTCGGGCAGGTGATCTACACCCGCTACGTATTCCTGTTCCAGGCGGCCGGCGGCGTGCTGCTGGTGGCAATGATCGGGGCGATCGTCCTGACGCTGCGCCACAAGCCCAACGTCAAGCGTCAGGATGCGTTCAAGCAGATCAGCCGTAAGCGTACCGAGGCGGTCGAAGTCGTTCAGGTCAAGTCTGGCCAAGGTCTATAGGGGGTTATGATGGCTGCTGGAATCGGGCTCGGTCACTACCTGACCGTCGCGGCGATCCTGTTCACGCTGGGCGTGTTCGGGATCTTCCTCAATCGCAAGAACATCATCATCATCCTGATGTCGGTGGAGTTGATCCTGCTTGCGGTAAACATCAATTTTGTCGCCTTTTCCGCAGAATTGCATGATTTGGCGGGGCAGGTTTTCGCGCTGCTGATCCTCACGGTCGCCGCGGCGGAAGCAGCCATCGGCCTGGCAATCCTTGTGATCTTCTATCGCAACCGCGGCTCTATCGCGGTTGACGACGTCAATATGATGAAGGGCTAGCCTTCGATGCTGCAGGCAATCGTCTTCTTCCCGCTGATCGGAGCACTGGTCGCCGGGCTCTTCGGTCGCGTGATCGGGCACAAGGTGTCCGAATATGTCACCACGGGCCTGCTGATCGTGGCCGCCGTGCTGGCCTGGATCATCTTTCTGCCGATCGCTTTTGGCGGCGGTGCGGAAGGTGCAGCGGCTGCGCACGCCGAGGCGATCAAGGTGCCGGTGATGCGCTGGATCCAGTCCGGTGCGCTCGACCTCAACTGGGTGCTGCGTCTCGATACGCTGACCGCCGTCATGCTGGTCGTCGTGACCACGGTTTCGAGCCTCGTGCACGTCTATTCCATCGGCTACATGGCCGATGATCCGTCCCGCTCGCGCTTCTTCGCTTATCTCTCGCTCTTCACCTTCGCCATGCTGATGCTGGAGACCGCGGACAACTTCCTGCAGATGTTCTTCGGCTGGGAAGGCGTGGGCCTTGCCTCATACCTGCTTATCGGCTTCTGGTATCAGCGCCCGGCGGCCAACGCCGCCGCGATGAAGGCCTTCGTCGTCAACCGCGTCGGCGACTTCGGCTTTGCGCTCGGCATCTTTGGCGCCTTCGTGGTGCTCGGCCATGTCGACTTCGACGGTGCCTTCGGCGCCGTCGCGGCGAACAAGGACACCACAATCCATTTCCTCTGGGGCAACTGGCCCGCGCTGACTGTAGTGGCGCTGCTGCTGTTCATGGGCGCCATGGGTAAATCGGCGCAGTTCCTGCTCCACACATGGTTGCCGGACGCGATGGAAGGCCCGACGCCTGTCTCCGCGCTCATCCATGCCGCCACGATGGTCACCGCCGGCGTCTTCATGGTCGCGCGGCTCTCGCCGATCTTCCACGAATCGCCGGTCGCCCTGACCGTCGTGCTCTCGGTCGGCGCCATCACCGCGTTCTTTGCCGCAACGGTTGGTCTGGTCCAGAACGACATAAAGCGCGTCATCGCGTATTCGACCTGTTCGCAGCTCGGCTACATGTTCGTGGCGCTCGGGGCGGAGGCCTATTCGGCCGGCATGTTCCACCTGTTCACGCACGCTTTCTTCAAGGCCCTGTTGTTCCTGGGGGCCGGCTCGGTGATCCACGCGATGCATCACGAGCAGGACATGCGCAAGATGGGTGGGCTCCGCCACAAGATCCCCGTAACTTACGCGATGATGTTGATCGGAACTCTTGCGCTCACGGGCGTCGGCATTCCGGGCACCTCGATCGGCTTTGCTGGCTTCCTCTCCAAGGACTCGATCATCGAGGCCGCCTATGGTGTTGGCGGTACGGCAGGTACCTTCGCTTTCTGGTCGCTTGTCGTCGCTGCGATGTTCACCAGCTTCTATTCCTGGCGCCTTGTGCATCTCACCTTCCACGGTGCCCCGCGCGGTGGCTCGGACGCGCACGCGCATGGACATGACGATCACGCCCACGCCGATGATCATGGCCACGGCCATAGCGCCTACGACCACGCGCATGAGAGCCCAACCGTGATGATGGTACCGCTCTATATCCTGGCGGCCGGTGCCGTGCTTTCGGGCATGGTGTTCCTTAACCAGTTCATGGGCGATCCGGCCCACATCGAGGCCTTCTTTAAGGGTTCCGTCGTGGTTTCGGAAACCGCGGTCGAAGCCGCGCATGGTTCGCCGTTCTGGGTAAAATCGGCGGCGTTTGTTGCCATGCTGCTCGGGTTCGGCGCCGCCTGGCAGATGTATATCCGCGACACTGCTATGCCGAAGCGCCTGGCTGATGCCAATCCGGGGCTCTACCAGTTCCTGTTGAACAAGTGGTACTTCGACGAACTCTACGACTTCCTGTTTGTGCGTCCGGCGCTGTGGCTCGGGCGCGCGCTGTGGCTCGGTTTCGATGATTGGCTCATCGACAAGACAATTGTCGAGGGATTGGGCAATCGCATCCGCGATGTCACCACCCAGGTGGTCAAACTCCAGTCCGGCTACCTTTACCATTACGCATTCGTCATGCTGATCGGGATTGCGGCGCTCCTGACCTGGGCCATCGCAGCTGGGGGGCTGCTCGGATGACTTTCGACAATTCAATCCTGACCATCGTCACCTTTCTGCCGCTGGTCGGCGTGCTCCTGCTGCTGTTGATACCGGGCCGCGATTCCGGTTCAGTCAATGCCCAACGCTGGATCGCACTGCTGACGACACTGGCGACGTTCGTCGTCTCCCTGGTGATTTGGGCAAAATTTGACCAGTCCAATCCGGGATTCCAGTTCGTCGTCAATGTGCCGTGGATCGGCGAGAGCATCGGCTATCGCATGGGCGTCGACGGCATTTCGGTGCTGTTCATCCCGTTGACCGCGCTGCTGCTGCCGATGTGCGTGCTGACCAGTTGGGACTCGGTCCATACCCGGGTACGGGAATACATGATCGTATTCCTCATTCTCGAGACGCTGATGCTCGGCGTCTTCGCCACGCTCGACGGCGCCATGTTCTACGTGTTCTTCGAGGGCACGCTGATCCCGATGTTCCTCATCATCGGCATCTGGGGCGGACGGCGGCGCATCCAGGCGAGCTACAAGTTCTTCTTCTATACGTTTACGGGCTCGGTGCTGATGCTGCTCGCCATCATGGCGATGTATTGGCAGGCCGGTACGCTCGATATCACGCGGCTCCTGAAGTTCCACTTCGATCCGGGTGTGCAGATCTGGCTGTGGCTGGCGTTCTTCGCCTCGTTCGCAGTGAAAATGCCGATGTGGCCGTTCCACCGCTGGCTGCCGGAAGCGCACGTCGAGGCGCCGACTGCCGGCTCGGTGATCCTGGCCGCGATCTTGCTGAAGCTGGGCGGCTACGGCTTCCTGCGCTTCTCGCTGCCGATGTTCCCGGATGCGTCGCACTATTTCGCCAACTTCGTGTTCGTGCTCAGTGCGGCGGCGATTATCATCACGTCGCTGGTCGCGCTCGTGCAGACGGACATGAAGAAGCTGATCGCCTATTCGTCCGTCGCCCACATGGGTTTTGTGACCATGGGCATCTTTGCCGCCAACGTGAATGGCGTGCAGG
>JAQGKB010000297.1 GCA_028290345.1 Hyphomicrobiales bacterium
CATCTGGTAGAGTGCCTGCACCGCGGCGAGACGCGCCGCACCACGCTGGTTGGCGGTCCGCTCGCCGCCGGCCTGGCGTTTGGGTGCTTGCGCCATTATTCGGCTCCGAGCTGGCGCTTGAGGGCGATCATGGCGAGAGCCGCCTGGGCTGCGGCGCCGCCCTTGTTCTTTTCGGAGACCTTGACCCGGGCCCAGGCCTGATCGTCATTCTCGACGGTCTGGATGCCGTTGCCGAAGGCCAGGATATGCTCGACGGAAAGATCCATCAGCGCCCGGGCGCTTTCGTTGGAGACGATATCATAGTGCGTGGTCTCGCCGCGGATGACGCAGCCCAGCGCGACGTAGCCGTCATAATCCGGACCCCTGCCCTTCTTGGCGGCCTTCAACGCTGCGGCGAGCGCCGCCGGGATTTCCAGCACGCCAGGGACGGCGACGCGGTCAAACGTCGCGCCGGCTTCATTCAGCGAACCTTCCGCGCCGCGGGCCAGCTCGTCCGCCATGTCGTCGTAAAACCGTGCTTCGATAATCAGGATATGCGGGCCCTTGGCCATAGTTCAGTCCTTTTGGGTGACGCTCAGAGTTTCAAACAGCCGGGCCGCGTAGCGCGCCATGGGATCGACTTCGATGTTGACGCGATCGCCCACACCATAGTCGCCCCAAGTCGTGACCTGAACGGTATAGGGGATCAGATGCACGCTGAAGCGGTTGCCTTCAACCGAATTTACCGTCAGCGAGGTGCCGTTGAGGGCAACACTGCCCTTCTTGGCGACGAAGCGGGCGATTTCCGGCGCCGTTTCGAAGGTGAAAGTGATCTGCTCGCTGGTTTCCTGCTTGTCGACGATCTCGGCCATGCCGTCGATGTGGCCGGAAACGATGTGGCCGCCCAGTTCGTCGCCGATCTTGAGCGAACGCTCAAGATTGACGCGGCGGCCTTCGTGCCATTTGCCGACTTCGGTGACACCGAGGGTTTCGCGCGCGGCGAAGACGTCGAACCAGTTGCCGAGCGTTGCCTCGGCGCCCTTTTCAGTGACTGTCAGGCAAATGCCGTCGACTGTGATGGAGGCGCCCAGATCAATGCCGGCGGGGTCATAGGACGTGGCAATGCGGAGCCGGCGGCCGTCATTACCGTCGGTGACCTTGGCCACACGACCCACATCGGTGACTATTCCTGTGAACATTGGGCGCCCCTATGCACGTTCGAAAGTGCGCAACATATCTGCGCCCAACGGCCGCTGGTCAACCAGCGTCAGTCCGGCAGCAGCTATGCGCGCCTCAATTGTGCCCCAGACCGTCGCGGCAACGCCGTGCGGGCCGACGAAAACGTCGCTGGTCAACAGATAAAACCGGTCGATCGCCTCGGCGCCGAAAAACCGTTCAGTGATAGTTGCGCCGCCCTCGACAAACAGCCGGCCGACGCCCCGCTCAGCTAGCGCCTTCAGCGCCTCGGCCACTGCTGGGCGGCCGTTCTTGCCGGGAACGCGGATGATCTCGATCAGCGGCGGCACGTCCAACCCGCGCTCGGGCGTTGCAATGATCGCAACCGGATAGCCGGAAATGCCGCCGATCAGGTCGATGCTCTTGTCGAGCGGTTTTTCGCCCGCGAGGATGATGCGGAGCGGCGTGCGGCTTTCGAGGCCCTTGAGACGAACAGTCAGTTGCGGATTATCGAGCCGCGCGGTCGTCGCGCCGATCAGCACCGCATCGGATAGCATGCGCTGCGTATGGGTCCAGGTGCGGGCGTCCTCGCCGGTGATCTGGATATTACCCTTGTCCGGCAAGCCGATCTTGCCGTCGACCGACACGGCGAGTTTCGCACTGACGAACGGCCGCTTCAATCTCACGCGCGCGATGTGCCCCTCGTGCAGGCGGCGCGACGGGGCATGATCGGCAACAACAACGTCGATGCCTGCTGCCCGCAGCCGTTTGACGCTCTGTCCAGCGGTTCGCGGGTCAGGATCGACAATGCCGATGACGACGCGAGCGATGCCGGCCTTGATCACCGCATCGACGCATGGCGGAGTGCGGCCCCAATGATTACAGGGCTCGAGCGTGACGTAGAGGGTTGCGCCCCGCGTCGCCTGCCCAGCGGCATCGAGGGCCTGGGGCTCGGCATGGGGGCGGCCCCCCTGTGCGGTGACGGCATGCGCCCGCATCGTGCCCTGCTTCGGGTCGATGACCAATGCGCCCACTGTCGGATTATCGGCTGTCGTCCCGAGGAGCGGCTCAGCAAGCCTCACCGCGGCATCAAGCCAGCGTTCGTCGTCAGCGTTGAGCGCACTCAATCGTTGTCGTCCGCTTCTCCCCGCTCGTCCGTGCCCAACTCGGTGAGAAACGAGCGGAAATCATCGGCCGCGGAGAAATTCTTGTAGACGGATGCAAAGCGCACAAAGGCGACATCGTCAAGGCTCTTGAGGCCTTCCATGACGAACTCGCCGATCTGGTCCGAAGTTACTTCCACGTCGCCCTGGCTTTCGAGCTGCCGCACGATGCCCGAAATCATGCGCTCGATACGTTCCGGCTCGACCGAGCGCTTGCGCAGCGCGGTATAAACCGAGCGCGCCAGCTTCTCCCGGTCGAATGGAACTTTTCGGCCGGACTTCTTCATCACCGTGAGCTCGCGCAGTTGCACACGCTCGAAGGTAGTGAAACGTCCGCCGCAGGCGTTGCAAATGCGCCGGCGACGGATGGCGCTCGAATCTTCGGTCGGGCGGCTGTCCTTCACCTGCGTATCGTCGTTCGCACAATAAGGGCAGCGCATGAACCGCTAGTTCCCGTAGATCGGATAGGCGTTGGTCAACGCCGCGACCTTGTCGCGGACGCCGGCTTCGACCCGGCCATTATTGTCCTCGCCATTGGCTGCCAGTCCATCGAGCACCTCGACGATCAGTTCGCCGATCAGCTGGAATTCTGCCGTACCGAAACCACGGGTGGTGCCGGCGGGGGTGCCGACGCGGATGCCCGAGGTGACCGCCGGCTTTTCCGGATCGAAGGGAATGGCGTTCTTGTTGCAGGTGATGTGAGCCCGCTCCAATGCCGCTTCCACGGCCTTGCCGGTCAGGCCCTTGGGACGGAGGTCGACCAGCATCAAATGGTTATCGGTGCCCTTGGTGGCGATCTCCAGCCCACCATGAACCAGGGTCTCGGCCAGGATCTTGGCGTTGTCGACGACCTGCTGGGCATAGGCCTTGAACGCCGGCGCCGACGCTTCCTTGAAGGAAACGGCCTTGGCAGCGATGACGTGCATCAGCGGGCCGCCCTGGATGCCGGGGAAGATCGCCGAGTTGATCTTCTTGGCGATATCCTCGTCATTGGTGAGGATCATGCCGCCGCGCGGGCCGCGCAAGGTCTTGTGGGTGGTAGTGGTGGAAACGTGGGCGTGGGGGATCGGACTCGGATAAACCCCACCCGCTACCAAACCGGCGACATGGGCCATGTCGACCATCAGATAGGCTCCGACCTCGTCCGCGATGGTCCGGAACGCTGCCCAGTCGAGGAAGCGCGAATAAGCCGAGAAGCCGGCGACGATGAGCTTGGGACGGTGCTCGTACGCGAGCGTCCGCACCTGGTCCATATCCACGCGGCCATCCTGCTTGCGCACGCCATACTGGATGGCGTTGAACCACTTTCCCGACTGGTTGGGCTTGGCACCGTGGGTCAGGTGCCCGCCTGCATCGAGGCTCATGCCCAGGATGGTGTCGCCCGGCTGCAGCAAGGCCTGGTAGACGCCCTGGTTGGCCTGGCTGCCGGAATTGGGTTGCACGTTGACGAACTTGGCGTCGAACAGCGCCTTGGCGCGCTCTATGGCCAGCGTTTCGGCGATGTCAACGAACTGACAGCCGCCATAATAGCGTTTGCCGGGATAGCCTTCCGCATACTTGTTGGTGAGCACCGACCCCTGCGCCTCGAGCACCGCCCGCGACACGATGTTTTCCGACGCGATCAGCTCGATTTCGCTCTGCTGGCGATAGAGTTCGCGATGGATGGACGCGGCGATTTCCGGGTCACTCTCGGCGAGCGACGCCGAAAAGAACTGCGGAAAGAGCGGGAGTGACGCGGCAGCGCTCATTGGCGTTCCCCGGGGCAAGTTGAAACTAGAGATTGTAGGCGTGCTTGCCTTTACCACACCGTGGGTGGCGATTCCAAGCGGCGCTTCGGCAATTCGCCGCACCGCGACTGGAGCTTGAGGCCGCGGTTGAAGCATCACTCCGTGCCGCGAATTTACTATTGGCGCGGCAACCTCTTACGGCAAAGTGCGTTGAGATAACGAGGTGATTGACCATCGCCGAATGCCCGTGGGGGGCTTCAATGGAGAAGAATCAAATGAAGAAACTCATCTCAGCGCTGGCCGCAGCATCAATGATCGGCGCGATGACGCTTGCGTCAGCCGCACCGGCGGAAGCCGCCAATATGAATCAGCGCATGAGGATGGTCGACGACTTCTGTCGCGCGCATCCACGCGACAATGACTGCAATGATTGGCATCGCCGCGGCCATGGCTGGAACAATAGCAACTACCAGGGCTTCTATCATCGCCACCAGAATGCCTTCCCCGGTACCGCAGCGGGCATCTTCGGGTTGGCCGCCGGTGCGATCATCGCCGGAGCAGTCAATAATGCGCAACACACTTCCACTTCGGCGCACGTTCGCGCCTGTGAAGCGCGGTACCGCTCCTACAACCCGCGCACCGACACCTTCGTGGCAAACAACGGGCAACGCTACGCTTGCAATCTCTAGGGCATCAGCTAGCCAGTTACGAATCTGGAGCCGGCCTAGCGCCGGCTCTTTCGTTTTGGGCTCGTCCGGCTACTCATCGTCCCGTTGGATGAACGTGACGATCCGTCCGGAATCCGGGGTGACTTCCTCCCACTTGCGAACATCGAATTCGACGACCGCCACGGCGCTGGTGGGAAAACCAGCGGCCATCGCCGCAACAAGTTCGGGATCGCCGCTGCCGATCAGCTGCTGTGCTGTCTGCTGGGTGGCCGGGTTGTGGCCAACGACCAGCACCCGCTGCGCCGCACCGCCGTTCGCCGCGATGATTTCGAGGTAGCCGCGCCCGGCAGCGTTGTAGAGGTCATCCCTGAATTCGACCTCCGCCTCGCCGCTCAGGTGTGGCAACACCTGAGCCAGTGTTTCGCGGGTGCGGCGGGCCGTCGAGCAGAGGATACGCTCGGGAAAGAGTTCCTTGGCTTCCAGCATCTTGCCGATCCTGCTGGCGTCGCGCTCGCCTCGCGGTGTCAGCGGGCGATCAATGTCGGCGATTGCCGGATCGTCTCGCGACGATTTTGCGTGCCGCAGCAAAAGCAATTGCAGCATGGCGATGCCCTCCCCGAGCCAGCTATTGGCTATGAGGCCAACCTACGCCGCAATTTAGCGAGGGCAAGGGAGCGCATCTGAATTTGTGATGCCACCGAGGGCGCAATGACCACCACTTCGATGCCGGTTGTGACGTCAATAGCCGCGATCCGGGTCTGGTGGCCGATCCGGGTCAGTTCATAGAGAACTTCGCCCGCCGGAGATTTTCCACCGGGCTTGTCCTCCATGCGTCACGCCTTTTCGAAGGTCACCTTGCCGGCCGCGTCGAACTCATAGACGTCATCGCGGAAGCTGACGGTGCCCTGTTTGTTGGCCCAGGCGGTGATGTAGGTGGTGTGGATCGGGGTTGCCGGCGCCAGCGGCACATCGAGGCGTTGATTGCTCTGGAAGGCCGAATCCACCGAAGGCAGATCCCAGCCACCATTTGGGGTAAGCAGCCACGATACCAGCCCATTGACACCGTCGACGCGCACGCAACCGGATGAGTGGAAGCGCGCGTTCTCGCCAAACAGGCCCTTGTCCGGCGTATCGTGCAGGTAGACGTCGTAGGGGTTGGGGAAGTTGATCTTGACATGCCCCATCGAGTTCTCGCCGCCCGGCTCCTGGCGGAACTCGTAGTTCACGGCTTCGTTGGTCGACCAATCGATGTCGGTCGGCTGCACTTCCTTGCCCTTGCCGTCAAAAATGTGGATGTGGAACTTTTCCAGATAGGTCGGATCGTTGTTCATGTAGGTGATCAGATCCTTCTGGATGATGCTCTTGGGCACGTGCCAGTAGGGATTGAAATTGATCGCCTGGATCTTGGCATTGAGGATCGGCGTCTGCCGGTCGATGCGGCCGACAACTGCGGTATGGCGCTGCGCGACGATGCCACCCTCGATGGCTTCGATCGAAGCGGCCGGGATGTTCACGACGACATAGCGGTCGGACAACGCACCGGCGACGTTCTGGACGCGCTGGTAGTTGAGCTTGAGCTGGTTAAGGCGCGTGTCGGCCGGAACGTTCAGGGCGTAGAACGTCGGCTGATCGATCTGGCCGTTGACCAGCAGGCCATGGCGGGCCTGGAAATTGCGGACGGCCTTGTCGAGTTCGTCGTTGAAAAGCTCATCGGCGGTCTTTGCCGGAGCCATGTCGCCCGATGACATCAGGCGGCGCTTCAGCAGCACGACCGAGCGCTTGGAATTGCCCAGAGTGAGCTTGTAGACGTCCTGCGGTACCTGCTCCCAGCCGCCGGCGGCGACGAAAGGCTCGTACTGGGCTATGGCTGCCTGCAGATTGTTCGAGGTGTCGAACGACAGGATCGGTTCGTTGGTCTCGATCAGCGCCTGTGCGGCGGCGGTATTGCTGTTCTTGTCGGTGCTGCGCAGCACGCGATTGCGAGCGAACATATCCCAGATCGAGTCGCCCTCTTCGGCACGCGCGGCAGACGCCAGCGCGGCAGCCGAGCCGAACATGGCCATGGACCCGAGGAAGTTTCGCCGATTAAGCCGCATCAATGCACCCAACTTCAGAAAAATCTACAATCGCCCTGCAATTACCATCGACGCGACGCGCTCACAACGCAGGTAAAGTAGCTGTGAACCAGCACGTTTCCGCAGAGTTCTGTCGAGAGGATTGGGAATTCAATGGCCGCTATAGGCTTAATGCCTCAGGCTTTGCGGCACAAATAAGAAACGCCGGCAGAGGGCCGGCGTTTACTTTCCGTGTGTGGCCACAATGCCACAATCATCAGGATCAAGAGCAGGTTAGAGCTTGTAGAGAATCTGGTCGACCCAGAAGCGCTCCAGCCGGCCAAGGGCCTTGTTGAGTCCTTCGAACGTGTCGTCGCTGAGGCCGCCAACCTTGTCGATCGATTTGAGATGGCGATCGTAGAGTTCGTCGATCACCTCGGCCACTTCCTCGCCCTTGGGGGTGAGGCGGATACGCACCGAGCGGCGGTCCGCTCGCGAGCGTTCCTGGAAGATGTAGCCGGTTTCCACCAGCTTCTTCAGATTGTACGAAACGTTAGACCCAAGGTAGTAACCACGGGAGCGGAGTTCGCCCGCCGTCAGTTCAGCCGAGCCGATGTTGAACATCAGCAAGGCTTGGACAGGGTTGATATCATCCCAGCCCATTCGGTCGAATTCGTCCTTGATAAGATCGAGCAGCCGGCGATGCAGCCGCTCGACCCGAGAGACAGCCTCAAGATAAAGCGGCTTCAGGCTGGAGCTCTCGCTCGGCTGGATCGCCTCGGCTGCGTTGGATTTAGTTGCCATTTGAAGCCTCACTGTTTTTCATTTTGCGCGATTTGTTCGCGTCTCGTAGGGCCAAAATACGGCGACCCGCATAAGATCGCCTTAAGTGGGACGCTTAAAACTATCTTACTGAATTGAAATGAAAATTTGGCTTTATTATTGGTTACCAAGGGTCATAAACTTGTAACCTAAATCAGTCGTGAACGCGGGCCCGGCGCTGTCTCACTGCGATGACGAAGAGCACCAGGATCGAGAGCACGAGCACGAGACGCACGCCCAATCCGAAGAGCGTCATCTGCACGTCCTTGTGGCCGGAGAAATAGAGCGCAAGCTCCATGCTGGTCGCTGCGACCAGCAATACGGCACCCCAACTGGCCTTGATCCAGAGCCCTACCGAGGCGAACAGCAGCGCCAGCGCGAAGACCGAGAGGTAGACGAAGCCGGTTACGCCGAGCACCGCGATGGGGCTGGTAGCGCCGAGTTGCACGCCCAGCAGGCGTGAGGCATCGTTGAGGCCGAGCAGCAGAGCGATGATGGCGACGACGCGGACGTAGCGTCCCGAGGCGAATTCCATGGGCGATCCCTTGCAGCGACCGACCTCTAGCGCCAATGGCGCATTGCGACAAGCGCCCTAGACGGGCTTCACCATGTGTACGACCGTCCGCCCGGGCTGCACGTGCTCCTCACGCGAAACGAGATAGCCGCGCCGGCGATAGAGCGCGATGTTTTCGACCATCAGGCGGTTGGTATAGAGCCGGAGTTCGGCCTTACCAGCCTCAATGGCGAGTTGCTCGGCATGCTGCAGCAATCGGGCCCCGATTCCCTGGCCTTGAGCGGCGGGGGTGACGGCAATGTTGACGATGAGCAGATGATCCGCTTCCAGCGCCGTCTCGATAAGCGCGACGAGACTCGTGCCGACGATGTGTAGGTCGATGCGATGGTTGCGAATTGCCGCCGCGTAGTCGGCCCGCATCGGCAGCGGCTTGCCGCCGATGACCGGCACCCACTTGGCGTAAGCACTGTGGACGAGTGCCTCGATGCCGGCCTGATCGTCAGGGGTGGCACGGCGAAGCTCGAAGGGTTGGGATTCCGTAGCCATTGCGGGATGCTACTCACAATTAGGGTGCATTGCCATGCGACAAGCGTGCGGCTTTGCTCGACGGCCATGGGCCTGATAAAGAGCGCAAAGATTTGCGAATGGAGCGGCGCGATGAGCGGGCATTGGACAAAGCACGATATGGATTTTCTCGGCGGACGCCGCCAGCGCCGGACGCGCCAGTTCGCCTGGAGCCGTGACCTGGTGCGCGAGACGGTGCTGACGCCGGCAGATCTGATCTGGCCATTGTTCATCATCGATGGGCACAATGAGCGCACCACGATCAAGACCATGCCTGGCGTCGAGCGACTGAGCGTCGACCTCGCGGTCGAGGCGGCGCGCGCGGCGGCTGCGGAAGGCATCCCGGCGCTGGCGCTGTTCCCAAACACGCCGGATCACTTGCGCAGCGAGGACGGCCAGGAGGCGTACAATCCGGAAAATCTGATGTGCCGGGCTTTGAGCGCCATCAAGCAGGCGGTGCCCGGGATCGGCCTCATCGCCGATGTGGCGCTCGATGAATATTCGAGCGACGGCCAGGACGGGCTGGTCCGCGATGGTTTGATCCTCAACGATGAAACCATCGAGGTGATGATCCGCTCGGCGCTGGTGCAGACCCGTGCGGGCGCGGATATCATCGCCCCATCCGATATGATGGACGGCCGCGTCGGCGCCATTCGAGCCGCGCTTGATGACGAGGGTCTTGAGAACACCGCCATCATGTCCTACGCGGCCAAATACGCCTCGGCATTCTATGGTCCATTCCGTGAAGCGGTGGGCAGCGGCGCGCGCCTCAAGGGCGACAAGCGTACCTACCAGATGGACTTCGGCAATTCCGATGAAGCGTTGCGCGAGGTAGCACAGGATATCGACGAGGGCGCCGACATGGTTATGGTCAAGCCGGGCATGCCCTACCTCGACATCGTCCGGCGCGTCCGCTCCGAACTCAACATTCCGGTCTTCGCCTACCAGGTCTCGGGCGAATATGCGATGATCACGCTGGCCGGCGCGGCCGGTGCCATCGATCGCACGGCGGCGATGATCGAAAGCCTCTATGCCTTCAAGCGGGCGGGCGCGAGCGGCGTACTGACGTATTTTGCGCTAGAGACGGCACGGTTGCTGAACGCGTAGAGGGTGGTGAGGCCCCCGCACGAGGGGGCGCCCCACCCGCATTCGTCATCCTCGTGCTTGACACGAGGACCCAGACTGCGGAGGCCGGTCGCGCGGCACCTGGGCCCTCGCGTCAAGCGCGAGGGTGACGAGCACAGTGTGTGTGACTGATGTAATCCAGCCTTCCTGCCCCGCCCTACCCCAATAATTTTCTCGATCCTCTTGCTTCACTCCGCGTCCACCCCATTTTTTTGGCATGGATCTTTCAGGGACAAAAGCGATGAACGCGGATCTTCCGGACCCGGCCACGTCGCCGGAACTGTTTGATGGGGTCTTGCCGCGCCGGGCGGTGGCATTTCTCATCGATGTGACGCTGATCGGGATGATCATGCTCGGGCTCGGCTTTGTCGCGCTGCTGGCGGGTTTCCTTACCTTTGGGCTGGCGTGGACGATGCTGCCGCTGATCGCGCCGCTGGCGGTGGTGCCATATTACGCGCTGACCCTGGGCTCGTCGCATCGCGCCACCGTTGGCATGTCGATGATGGACATCGTCCTCACGCCAACGCGCGGCCAACCGCTCGATGGAATTGCGGTGTTGCTGCACCCGTTCCTGTTCTGGCTGAGCTTCTGGATCTCGTGGCCGGTATCGCTGCTGTTCGCCCTGTTCACGCCCCGCCAGCAGATGCTGCATGACCTGATTGTGGGGTCGCTGATGGTCCGGCGCTCGCCAATGTCGCGGCATTGGACCAGCCTCGGGGCGCGTCCTGGGCAGCACGCCTGACGTCACAGTTGCGCGCCGAGGGTTTCGGCGGTAGATTCGAGCATGCAGAGGCTCGAGCGTCGTAGATGACCGACCATACCCCGGACAGTACCCAGCTCTTTTTGACCGCGGCGATGCCGTGCCCCTATCTGCCGGATCGCCAGGAGCGAAAGCTTTTCACACACCTCACCGGCCGGCGCGCTACGGCGTTGCATGCTCTGCTCAGCGACAACGGCTTTCGCCGCAGCCAGAACCTGATCTACCGGCCGGCATGCGATGGTTGTTCGGCCTGCCAGTCGGTGCGAATCGTGGCCAAGCAGTTCGTGGTCTCGCCGCGCTATCGTCGGGTGCTCAAGGCCAATTCCGACGTTTCGATCAGCGTGCGCCCGCCGCGCGCGACGGCCGAACAATTCGCGCTATTTCAGCACTATCTGGCAGCACGGCATCCTGGCGGGGGCATGACGCAGATGTCCTATGTCGATTATGAATACATGGTCGAGGACACGCCGGTGCAGTCGGTGCTGGTGGAGTACCGCCTGGGCGACAAGCCCGACGGGCGACTGGTGGCGGTGGCGCTGACCGATGTGATGCCGGAGGGGCTTTCCATGGTCTACAGCTTCTACGATCCGCTGCTGCCGCATCGCGGGCTCGGAAATCTGCTGATCCTCGACCACATCCAGCAGGTCCGCTCGGCCGGACTCGATTATGTATATCTGGGGTATTGGGTCAAAGACTCCCCAAAAATGGCCTATAAAGCCCGCTTCCGTCCGCTCGAGGTCCAATCCGGGCCGCTGGGCTGGCGTCCGCTCGCCTGATACCAGCTCTTCCGGAAGGCTTTATGGGATTTGTGTTCGGCCTGCTGCGCGCAGGGCTTGGCTTGCTTGTGCTTGGCGCCGCCACCTGCGGCATCATCGGCTTTTTCGGCTTCGCGCTGCCGACCTTCGATCTCATCAATCACCTGCAACTGCCGCTGTTCGCCTGTACTGCGCTGAGCCTGGCACTATCGCTGCTGCTGTTTCGCAAGCGCAAATGGATCATCGGCTGGGCAGCGTTGGGCCTACTGGCGTCCAGCGCCATCATGGGTCCCGAGACTGCGGCCGCGTTCATGCCCCGACCGGCGGCCCCGACGGATGGAAGCCGCGTCATCCGCGTGATGACGCACAATCTCTTCGGGCTCAACTACGATATGGATCGCATGGCGGCGGTGATCGCCGATGAAAAGCCTGACATCATCGCCTTCCAGGAATTTTTCTCCTTCCAGCGCGAAAAACTCGATGAACGCATCGGCAGGACCTATCCCTATTCTGCGCACTGCGCTGGCGGCAAGCGGGCCTATATCGGCATTTACTCGAAGTTCCCGTTTAGCGAGGAGATTACGGGCGCGTGCGAGACCAACGCGGCCCGGGGCGAGCGCATCGCCCGCATTCTCGGCAAGTTCGTCCTGCCGGACGGCACCCAATTCTCGCTGATGACGACGCATCTCGATTGGCCGGCATCGCGAGCTGACGTGCTGTCGACGGTCACCCGCCAGGGTAGCGAGTTCAATGACCTGGAAGACGCCATTGCCAAGACCAGCGGCCCGCTGATCCTCGTCGGCGATTTCAACTCGACATCGTGGTCCTATGCCCTGCGCGGCTTTGCCGACAAAGCCGGACTGACGCGTCAGGACCACAACGTGCTGACCTGGCCGGCACTGTTCTCCATCGACGATGCCTGGCGCCGCACGCCGCAGTTCCTCACGCTCGACCACGTGATGACCCGCGGCATCGATGTGCACGACCTGCACAGCGCCGCCTTTACCGGCAGCGACCATCTGCCGATCGTTTTCTCTTTTTCAGTGGCAAAAACCGGCGCAACGGCGGGCTTTACTTCGACCGATCCCGCAAGCCAGTAAGGGGCGCCGGTAGCGTTGCCGCTAGCCAACGAACTTGTTGTTCTTCGGGAATCCATTCGGGGGCTGCCGGCCGGCGCTGGCACGGTCGCCGATCCATTCATTGAGTTCGGCAACCGGCTTGGTGTAAGTGCGGCCCGAACTGTCGGTCCAGGTCAGCCCGGTGGTGGAGGCGAAGGTTTTCAAGTCGGAAATGCCGCCGTCCTTGTAGCGCTGCAAGCGGACGCCCTTGCCACGTGCCATCACCGGCAGTTGCTCGAGCTTGAAGACCAGCATCTTGCGGTTTTGGCCAATCGTGGCGACCATGTCGCCACTGACCGGCGCGAGGATGCGCGCTTCTTCGCCCGCCGAAACATTGAGCACTTGCTTGCCCTTGCGAGTGTTGGCGATCAGTTCGTCCTCTTCCACGACAAAGCCGCTACCGCTGCTGGAGGCGATGATGCGTCGGGCGCCGGGCTTATAGACGAAGAGGTCGACGATATCGGCCCCCTCCTCGACATCGACCATCAGCCGCACCGGCTCGCCCTGGCTGCGTCCGCCGGGCAGCTTGTCGCCGCCCAGGGTATAAACCTTGCCGCCGGTGGTCAGCAGCAACAGCTTGTCCGTGGTTTCTGCCTTGATCGACAGTTTTAGCCGGTCACCGGTCTTGAAACTCTTCTCATCGATGTCGGTCGTGTGGCCTTTCATCGCGCGGATCCAGCCCTTTTCGGAGAGGATGACGGTGATGGGCTCGCGCTCGATCATGGCGACGTCGATATCTTCGGCATTGGCGGCGGGCGCCGAGGCCAGCTCGGTGCGGCGTGGACCGAGCGGGTTCTTCGGGCCATAGGCGCTGCGCAGGTCGGTGATCTGGGTGGTGATCTCGCCCCATTGCTTCTTCTCCGAACCAAGCAGGTGCTCGAGATGCCCCTTCTCGTCGGTCAGCGACTGATGCTCGGTGCGGAGTTCGATCTCCTCGAGTTTGCGCAAGGACCGCAGGCGCATATTGAGGATGGCTTCGGCTTGCACATCACTCAGCGAAAAGGTCGCTATCAGCGAGGCTTTAGCATCATCCTCCTCGCGGATGATGCGGATCACCTCGTCGAGATTGAGGTAAGCGATGATATAGCCGTCGAGCACTTCGATGCGATGCGCGATTTGGTCGAGCCGGTGCTGGCTGCGCCGCACCAGTACTTCCTTGCGGTGCTGCAGCCAGGCAACCAGCGCCTCGCCCAGGCTCATCACCTTTGGCACGGTGCCGCGGTCGAGCACGTTGAGGTTGAGCGGAATGCGGCTTTCGAGATCGGTGAGCCGGAACATCTGCTCCATCAGGATGGTCGGATCGACGGTCCCAGCCCGCGGCTCCAGCACGAGGCGGATATCGTCGGCGCTTTCGTCACGCACGTCCTTGAGCAGCGGCAGTTTCTTGGCCAGCAGCAGTTCGGCGATCTTTTCGACCAGCCGCGATTTCTGTACGCCATAGGGGATTTCGGTGATGACGATGATGTAGACGCCGCGCCCCTTATCCTCGCGTATCCAGCGGGCGCGCAGACGGAACGAACCGCGGCCGGTGGCGTAGGAGTTTGCGATGCTCTCTGGGCTTTCGACCAGAATGCCGCCGGTCGGGAAATCCGGGCCGGGAATGAACCGCACCAGCTCGGCAGTTGTGGCGTTGGGATTGTGGATCAGAAGCAACGCCGCATCGCACAATTCGGCGACGTTGTGCGGCGGTACCGAGGTCGCCATGCCCACGGCAATGCCGGTCGAGCCGTTGGCGAGCAGGTTCGGGAAATTCGACGGCAGAACGACGGGCTCTTCGTCTTCGCCGTCATAGGTCGGCTTGAAATCGACGGCGTTCTCGGTGATGCCTTCGAGCAGGCGGGTCGCGACGTCGGTCATCCGGCTTTCGGTGTAGCGCATCGCCGCCGCGCCATCGCCGTCGATGTTGCCGAAATTGCCCTGGCCGTCGACCAGCGGATAGCGCAGCGCAAAATCCTGCGCCAGGCGCACCAGCGCGTCGTAGATCGATTGGTCGCCATGCGGGTGGAACTTGCCGATGACGTCGCCGACGATACGGGCGGACTTCTTGTAACCCTGCCCCGGGTCGAGCTTCAGGATGCGCATCGCGTGGATGATGCGCCGGTGCACCGGCTTCAGCCCGTCGCGGGCATCAGGGAGGGCGCGCTGGGTGATCGTCGAGAGCGCATAACTCAGATAGCGCTCTTCCAGCGCTTGGCGCAGATTGACGATGCGACGATCATCCCCGGCGGGCGGCAAAACGTCACTGTCGGCCATGGGTCACCAAGTTCATAAAACGAATCACTTTGTCATCATACCGCGTTGGCCAGCATGGCGATCAGGGGTTCGCGGGTCGAAGGCGGCGCGATGGCCCGCGGCGTCCACACATGCGCGTCGAGGAAATATCCGGTGAGCTTGAACGCATCGGCAATATCGCCCGGCTGTGGCGGCTCGTCGCTCACCAGAAACTGCGGCAGCCGCAACAGGCGATCGAGATACGGCTCGGCCGCCGAGCCGCTGACGGCACGGCCGCTCTTCGGCGAAACATGGGTGAGATTGTCGTTGGTCCCCGTAGCGGCGCAGCTGGCAAGGTCCAGGCCGAAGCCGAGCTCTTCGAGCAGCATCAGCTCGAACCGCGCCAGCGTCTCGCCGAGTTCGTCATCCGGCCCGTCGATGGCACGCACTACCGCGCCGAGCAGCATGTCGTGCGGATCGCGCTCGGGCAGCAGACGCAGGTGGTCGCAGAGCACCTGGCAGGCATAAAGCTTTTCACGATCGGCGATGAGATTGGCGGCGCGCGCATCGAGCAGTTCGATTGCAAACGTGCCCATGTGCTCTTCGAGGCGCGCGCGCCAGGTCAATTGCACCGAATTGCCGGGCTGCAGGGTTGCCGCATGGCGCGTCGACCGGCCGCCCCGAATCAGGCCGAGATGGCGGCCGCGGTGCTCGACCATGACCTCGGCAATGACACTGGTTTCCCCGTGCCGGCGCACGCCGATTATCAATCCTTCACCGCTCCATTCCATGCGGGCCTTTTACGCCAGATTGCAACAAAGAGGGAACAGGAAAGCGTGCATCAGACCTTCAGGTCCATGAAATTCATCGGCGGCTCCATGGTGCCGGGGAGAAACTTGTCCGCCCAGCGGCAAAGTTCCTGCAGCATCGGCAGCAGGCCCCTGCCCTTCGGCGTCAGTTGGTACTCGAACCGCTGCGGATTGGCCTGGTAAGCCTGCCTCTCGATCAGCCCCGCCTGCTCCATCTGCTCCAGCCGATCGGCCAATACATTGGTGGTGATCGCCTCGCGCGAGGCCAGAAACTCGCCGAACCGCTTCTTGCCCACCAGCATGTCGCGCACGATCACCAGCGTCCACCGATCGCCGAAAAGGTCGAGCGACGTCGCGATAGGGCATTTCGATCGCGCCACCCTATCCCTGCCCATGCGGAACTCCTTTGCTTGCGTCTTTGCGCCAGAAGCCTTGCTCATGGCACAGCGAACCATCAAAGACCGCCGCCACGCACACACGGACACGCGCCGCGCCTCGCTTCGGCCACAGCCTTAACGTCAGCCTCTTCAACATCAGCGTGGATTGTAGCGTGTCGCAATCATACTTGCAAGTCACAAGCCTTTTTGACTAGCGCAGCTGAGGCATGAATGAGGCGAAGCTGTGTGGGAACGAAGGAACGGCATTATGGGGTGGTCGGCAATGCAAAAGCGTGCTCTCCGCCACCGCACTCGCAGAAGCGGCTCGCGGCCTGGCTGACGGACGGACCCTGCCTATGCGCGGACCAGCTTCCGTGTATGTGACTGCCACGGCCTCTGCGCCACTGCTTCGACGTAGGGCTCCCTTCGGCCTCAGGGTCAGCCATAGCCTCAAGGTCAGCCTCAGCGTCAAGCTCTGCTCGGCCACAAGGTCGGCCTCCTCCCCGGGGTTAAACTCGGTTAGTAGATTGGCGTGACTTGTTACTTGCAAGTATGATTGCAAATATCTATGAGCTTGGGTGGCTGGCAACTCGACACGGTCGGAGCGAAGCTCACGCATGCGGGCAGCGCGCGGCTTGGACGGATCGCAACGGCGGGGGCCGTCCGCTACGAGTTTACCGCGGCGGGAATGATTCACGACTGGAACCGTCGGCGAGCTTTCTATCGGCGCTTAATGAATTGGAAGGACAGACAACAATGCAATTTATAATTTTGACCTACGAAAGCGATGACGACGTGGCGGCGCGGACGGATGTGGCGCGGCAGGCCGCGTATTGGGGTGGGTGGCAGGCGTTTGGCGGCGCCTTGAAGGCCGCCGGAGTGGTCAAGAGCATGCATGGGCTGGCCCCGAAGCAGACTGCGTCCACCACAACCGTTCGGAGCGGCGAGCGGCGAGTGGCGGCCGGGCCGTTCACTGCCGGGGAAATGCAACTGGGCGGCTATTTCATCATCGATGTTGCGGACGCTGCGGCGGCCGAGGAATGGGCCGCGCGCTGCCCGGCGGCGATCAACGGAGCGGTCGAAGTGCGGCCGGTGATGTAGAGCCTTCGAAAGGCAAACGATCACACGTTGCGGAAGCTGGTCGTGGTCGCGGCGTTTGGGGAGTTGTGCCGCTTATTGCGACGCCGGGAAAAGTTGGGTCCTCGGGTCAAGCCCGAGGATGATCACTGAGGGGGTTGAACGCGCGAATGAGGGGAATGGGCCTGGGGTCAGAAATGGCCAAGAGGGGAAGCGCGTGTGAGCGAGACGCGCCACCCTAAAGCCTTCCGCACCCTGTCGGGTGCTAGTTTTTCCCGTGCGGATATTCGAGGCCCATTTCGGTGTAGCGGCCGGGGTCGTCGCCCCAGTTTTCGCGGACTTTCACGAAGAGGAACAGGTGTACCTTTTCCTCGAACATCTCCATCAGTTCGGCACGCGCGTCGGCGCCGATTGATTTGATGGTCTGGCCTCCAGCGCCGAGCACGATCTTCTTATGCGTATCCCGCGTGACGTAGACCACCTGGTCGATGCGGTAGGAGCCGTCCTTCTGGATCTGGAAGCGCTCGGTTTCAACTGTGGCGTTGTAGGGAATTTCGTCGTGGATGCGCAGGAACAGCTTTTCGCGCGTCACCTCGGCGGCGGTCAGCGCGAGGCTCAGGTCGGTGAGTTGATCCTCGGGGAAATGCCAGGGGCCAAGCGGAACGCGCTTGGCTGACCAATCGAGGAAGTCCTGCACGCCATCGCCGTTCAGGGCCGAAATCATGAACGTCTGCTCAAATTCCAGACGCTTGTTCAGTGCCTCGGAGAGCGCCAAAAGGCTCTCGCGCTTGACGCTGTCGATCTTGTTCAGCACCAGAATTTTTGGGTGGCGGATATTGGTCAGCCCCTCGATCAGCGCCTCGAGCTCGGGCGTGATCCCGCGTTCGGCGTCGACGATGAAGGCCACGAAATCGGCGTCTCCCGCTCCGGTCCAGGCCGAATTGACCATGGCGCGGTCCAGCCGGCGCTTGGGGGCAAAGATGCCGGGCGTATCGATGAAGATGATCTGGGCGGTGCCAGTGGTGACCACGCCGCGGATCTGGGCGCGAGTAGTTTGCGCCTTGTGCGTGACGATCGAGACTTTGGTGCCGACCAGCGAATTGAGCAGCGTCGACTTGCCAGCATTGGGCGCGCCAACCAGCGCGACGAACCCGCAGGTCGTATCGGCATCGGCTCCAGGCATCATGCGGTTTCCTTCCAGACTTTTTCTCGGATGAGGAAGGCTTCCGCGGCCTTGTGCTCAGCGAGTTTTTTTTAGGGTCCGGTGTCGCTCAATAGATCTAACTGGACTACAAGCACCGAGATAGTGAACTCAGGGTCGTGATCCGG
>JAQGKB010000313.1 GCA_028290345.1 Hyphomicrobiales bacterium
CAGCAACGCTGCCGCCCATCGTGCCGGCCAAGGCGCAGCCGACGGTGCCGACCGCGCCCGCGGCAGTGGCTGCGGCCACGCCGGCTGTAGTCACCGAGCCGGCTCCGCCTCCGGCGATCGCCACGCCGACTGTGACGGTGCTTGCCTCGGTCGATTCGAACAAGCCAGTGGTCGCGCCGGTGCCGATGCCCGCGTCGATGCGGCCGAAGCCACAGCTCGCTCAGCCCTTGCCCGGCGTGGCGCAGCGTTCGCCCAGCATCGAGCCGTTCCCGACGGCGGTGCCCGGCGATTCGCCGGTCGTGGTGCTCGATCCGGTGCCGCAGCAGGATAGCCCGAACGCGCCGATCGTCACGGAGCGCGATCTGGCCGGCTGGAAATCCGGTACGCTGGCGGATTATCTTGCGAGCAAGGGCCTGTTGTCGAATTCCAAGCCCCGGCCACGCGCGCCGGTCAATTACGACCAGAACGGGTTTTTTCTGAGCGACGGACCGAACGCCGACCGTTATTATCGCGACGACACCTACGTGAACTGAGGACGGTCATGGTCTTTTTCCGCAACGCACGTATTCGGCAGAGCCGGGTCGCCTCGCTCTGGCCCATTCTTTATTGTCCGCGCGAAACGGAGAAGTGCGTGTCGATCTGGCAGCGTCTTGGGCAGGTGGTAGGGTCGTTCTCGCAGCGCACGGGCGTTGCGGGCTCGCTGGCCAATGTTCTCGACCCCGATACGTGGCTGCCCGGCGGGCGCGATGCCGCGTTCACGCTGGCGCTGATCGCACTCTCAGCCAAGATGGCGGTGGCGGACGGCGTGGTGACGGCGTCCGAGGTTCGCGCCTTCCACAAGACCGTCGAAATCCCGTCCGGGGCGGAGGAGCAGGTCGAGCGACTGTTCAATCTCGCCAAGCAGGACGTCGCCGGCTACGAGCACTATGCGAAAAAGATCGGGCGGTTCTTCTTCGACACCCCCGATACGCTGGAGCATGTGCTCGACGGGCTGTTCTCGATCGCGTCGGCCGACGGCATGGTGCATGAGGCCGAACTCGATTACCTGAAGTCGGTCAGCGACATTTTCGGCTTCGATGATGCCCGGTTCGAGCAGATCGCGGCGCAGCATGTTTTCCTCGATACCGGCACCGATCCCTATCTGGTGTTGGGCCTGGCGCCGAGCGCCAGCCGCGACGAAGTGAAGCGGGTCTATCGGCTGCTGGTCTCAGAGCACCATCCGGACCGGCTGATCGCCAAGGGTGTGCCCGAGGAACTGATCGATCTTGCCACCGCCCGCATGGCGGCGATCAACCATGCCTACAACCAGATCATGCGCGCCCGCCGCGCCGACAATCGGGCGCTGCCGGCCAGCTGATCGCGCCGCGACGTTGCGGGGGCGCTTGACGCGCCCCATATTCCCCCTCACAACCCAACGCGCCAGTTGACCGGGTGACCGCTCCACGTAAGTGGAGAGGAAAGTCCGGGCTCCATCGAAATACGGTGCCGGCTAACGGCCGGCGAGGGCGACCTCAGGGAAAGTGCCACAGAAAGCAAACTACCCCGTTCCGACGGGGAAAAGGTGAAAGGGTGCGGTAAGAGCGCACCGCGGACCTGGCAACAGGGACGGCACGGCAAACCCCACCGGGAGCAAGACCAAATAGGGATGACGCGGCGCAAGCCAGCCGGTTTTCGAGGCCTGTCATCCGGGTTGGTTGCATAAGGCCCTTGGTAACAAGGGTCTCAGATGAATGGTCACCACGCGGGGGCAACCCCGCCCTACAGAACCCGGCTTACAGGTCAACTGGCGTTTTCCTGCCGTGGTAGTTCCAACATGCTGCGCAAGCTGCCCACCCCCGCCCATTGCTGCCGCCTTCCCTCCCCACAAGGGGGAGGGCGCGCCAGCTTGCACGGCCGTTGCGTCTCCCTCCCCCTTGTGGGGAGGGATCAAGGGTGGGGGTGGGTTGCACGCTCGAAGGTGCGGCATCGCCCCGCATTTTCTCCTCCCGCCACCACATGGGAAACAGATTCTTAAACTCCCTTTGTCAGAGTGCAACGATGCCGTGAAAAACGGATTGTTTGCGTGCCGGCCTCGGTGGGCCGGAGTGGAGTAGTCGACAGAGATGGGCCAGCGTACCGCGCCCGAAAATAGCCTGCCCCAAGGCCCGCACATACCGGTGCTGCTAGCGGAAGTGCTGGCGGCGCTGAGCCCGCTTGCGGGCGCGCGGATCGTCGATGCGACGTTTGGCGCCGGCGGCTATTCGCAGGCGCTGCTCGAGGCGGGCGCGACGGTTCTGGCGATCGATCGCGATCCGGCGGTGGCGCCGCATGTCGAGCGGCTCAGCGCGGCGTTTCCCAAAACCTTCAGCTTCGTTCCGGGCACATTCTCGCAACTCGACATCTTGGCGGGCGACCAGCCGGTCGATGCCGTAGTGCTCGATATCGGGGTCTCCTCGATGCAGCTCGACGAGGCCGAGCGCGGCTTTTCCTTCATGCGCGAGGGGCCGCTCGACATGCGGATGGGCGGGGAGGGCGAAAGCGCCGCCGACCTCGTCAATACGCTCGAAGAGACCGATCTCGCCAACCTGCTTTATGCCTACGGCGAGGAGCGAAAATCGCGCCGCATCGCCCATTTCATCGCAACGGCGCGGGCCGAGCAGCCGATCACCACGACGCTGCAGCTGGCGAAATTGATCGAGAAGGCCATCGGCCGCAAACCGGGCGACATGCATCCGGCCACCCGGAGCTTCCAGGCGCTGCGCATTGCGGTCAACGCCGAATTCGAGCAACTCGTGGAAGGGCTTTTCGCCGCCGAGCGGCTGCTGCCTGAAGGTGGGCGGCTGGCCGTAGTGGCGTTTCATTCGCTGGAGGATCGTATCGTCAAGCGCTTCCTCGATCCGGAGAAATCCGCGCCGACCCGCTCACGCCACCTGCCGGAGCCGGTGACCGAAGCGCGCCGCTGGGTGGATGTGGCCAAGGCCGTCAAGGCCGGC
>JAQGKB010000082.1 GCA_028290345.1 Hyphomicrobiales bacterium
GTGATGTATCGGACCGTCAGCGATCCGGGCACGATGAAGGAATATCTGCGGCTACTAGCCCTGATGCCGGAGTGGTACCGCAAGTTCGTCATCATCGAAATCTGCGAGATTCCGAGCGCAACTACCCCGATGCGGCTGGGCGAACTGAGCAAGATATTGGGCCAGTTCGCCAAGGGGCTTTCGCTGGAGCTGCCGCTGGAATACCCGCGCTTGGCGGCCATCCTCGAGCAATCGCCATGGGCGGTGGCGGTGAGCCTGGTGGGCGCCAATGCGAGCAATGCGCAGCTCTCCGCAAAGCTGCGCAACTTTGTCGTGGCGGCGGCCAATACCGGGACGCCCACGCTGGCGCATAGCGCCAGTTCCATCGGCATGGCGACAGCGGCGGTCGAGGCGGGGTTCACTTACATCGATGGACCGGCGATCCACACGAACATGCGTGAGCCCAAGCCGCCATCGGCGCTCAACCCGCTGCAGGCGGCGATGACGCCGGCCACGATAGCGGCAAGGCTGCGGTGACGCGACTTCTGTGATGTCTGGAAAAGGATGGCTCCCCGAGCAAGACTCGAACTTGCGACAAAGCGGTTAACAGCCGCTTGCTCTACCAACTGAGCTATCGGGGAACACCAACTACCTCTCTCAAGGTTGGGTCCGTTTAGCGGGTTTGGTTTGGCTTGCCAAGTCCGAAATTCAGCTTTTCGAAGTTTCATGTGACAGTTTTTTCGCAAGCACAGGCGGCTGGGCGCGCCCGTCGATTTTGGCTTCCCGACGCGCCTTGCGAAAAGCTAAGGGAATGGAGGGCAGGGGTCCCGTGGGACGCAGAAATGTTTGATTCCGATTTCAACTGGCGGGTGGAGGAAGCGTGCCGCAACGCCTGGCCGGCGCCGCGCGAGCTTTTCCTCGAAGGGTGGATTCTCAGGGTTTCTGGCGGCTTGTACCGCCGTCCCAACGCGGTAAGCCCGCTGAAGGGCGCGCGCCGCGAACCGGAATCGGTGATTCCAGTGGCTGAAGCGCTCTATCGCGCCCACGGCCAGGCGGTGATTTTTCGGGTGATCGAGATCGCCGACGATATCGATGCGTTGTTGGCGGCGCAGGGTTATGCCCTTGGTGAGGCGGTGTTGACGCTGGCCGCGGATTTGCGCGAGGCGGGAGCGGAAATGCCGCTCAATTTGAGTTTTTCCAGCGAAGCGACGCCGGAATGGCTCGAGGCCAAGCTGCACTGGGACAAAACCTCGGATGCCGACCACCAGACTTACCGCACCATGCTGGCAACCATCGTTGCGCCGAAGATCTTTGCGGCGCTGACGCTGGACGGGCAGATCGTCAGCCGCGCCTATGGAGTGCTGCATGACGGCCTGTTGGTGCTGGAATCGGTGGCGACACACCCCTCCTACCGGCAGCGCGGCCTCGGACGCCAGGCCATCGGCGGGCTGCTGGCCTGGGGCAGGGCGGCCGGAGCTGAGGCGGCGTGCCTGCAGGTGGTGGCCGACAATATGCCGGCTCTGGCGCTCTATCGCTCGCTGGGTTTCCGGCACGAGCTCTATCGCTACCACTATCGCACCAAGGCCTGAACCGGCGGATCAGCCGGCGCGGCGGCCGAGGGCAAGAAGATCGGCCGGGACATTGAGGTTGGCGAACGGATCGCCGCCGGCCTGCTCCGGCCACTCGAGCAGCACCGAACGAAGTTCGGCGGCCAGCCGCTTGGGCGAAGGCGGCGCGGTTCCGGCCAAGGTTCGCTCCGGCAGGGCGGCGAGGCTCGCGAGCCGCCACAGCGCGTTGGTCGGATAGGCCTGGCCTGCATGAGCGGCGATGACGGCGTCAACGTCGCTGGCAATGGCGGCGAGGGCCTTTCGTGCGAAATCGGCCGGAAAGAACGGCGTATCCACCGCGACGGAGAGGAGGAACCGTGGCGGCGCCGGCTGGTTGCGGCACCACGCGACCGCCGCCGCGATGCCACCCATCGGGCCGCTCCCTTCGGCCCCGAGATCGGCCATCGGCGTCATCAACGGCCTGAGCGCAAGCCTGGCTGGGTCCTGCCGGCCATAGGCGACGAGGACGGCCGAGACCTGCATTACAACCGCATCGGCGACCCGATCAAGCAGCCGGCGTCCGCCGATGCGCAGCGTCGCCTTGCACACTCCGCCAAGCCGCTCGCCGATGCCCCCTGCGAGGATCACGGCGGCGACGGCTGGAGACGTGGCATCCGGGCTAAGCATAACTGGAATGTGGCATGAAGCGGTGTGAACGCCAATGTGGTGGGCCGATGCGGCTCGGGCCGCGCCGACAGGGCTCGCTTCGGCTTTGTCAGAACGCGACCGAACAGGAGATTTCAGAATGGCCGCAAGGGTTAAGCCGGTTTGATTCAGAATGAATTCTTTTCGCCCTTGCTTAACCCTTTGGGCTTATTTAGAAACCCGCGAGTTGAGGCCACGTGGCGGAGTGGTTACGCAGCGGATTGCAAATCCGTGTATTCCGGTTCGATTCCGGACGTGGCCTCCAGCAACCCCAATGTTCATCCCAATAGTTGTAGTGACGGGTGGAGGGCCATCGGCTGGCCGCATTCGTTTGCTACGGTACATACCACGTGGCGGCTCGCCGCGATGGCGGCGCCGGTTCTGCATCGGGGAGGGGCGCATGCACGTTCGCCTGTTCGCTCGCACGACCATTGTCGTTGTCGCGTTGCTCGCGGCCAGCGTGGCGACGCCGGCATTGGCCCATCACGGCTGGGCCTGGACGCAGAACAGCTTTTCCAAAATCGAAGGGGTGATCACAAAGATCTATCTCGGCAATCCGCATGTGACGCTGGATGTCGATGTTGGCGGCGCCATCTGGCGGGTGGAACTGGCGCCGCTCGGGCCGACCACTGCTGCCGGGTTCACCAAGGATGCCGCGGCGGTGGGCGATAAGGTGACGGCCATTGGCAACCGCTCGCTCGATGCCAAGGAAACGCGGATGAAGGCGGTCCGCATCATCGTCAAGGGCAAGACTTACGACGTCTATCCCGAGCGGGCGCAAAACATTGACAAGCCTGCTTGAGGCACTCGAGGCCTCGGGGCCGGCGGCGTTCCTCCGCACCTCATTCTATCTCTATCCACTGCTCAGTGCCGCCCACATCCTTGCCATCGGCGCAACGGTGACGAGCGCTATGCTCATGGATTTGCGCATCATCGGGATCGGGCGGTCGATCTCAGTCGAGCGCGTGATAAAGTATCTGCGGCCAGTGGCGATGATGGCCTTGGGTGTTGCAGTAGTCACCGGGCTATTGCTGTTTTCGGTGCGGCCGCTGCACTATGTCGAAAGCCCGGCGTTTCAGCTCAAACTGGTTGTCGTGTTCGCCGCGATACTGAACGCTGTGGCGTTCAACATTTTGAGGCGGCGAGCCGAGGTTTCGAAGCGGCCGTTGCTGATCCTGGCGATGCTCTCACTGTTGTTGTGGCCATCGGCGCTTATAGCCGGAAGGTTCATCGGTTTCCTTAGTTAGTGCTATTGGATTACGCCGAAATATCCTGGGGGCGTTTTGCCGCGCAGGCGGCGACTCACTGGAACTCGGCTTGAACCGCTTGACCCGCAAGAGTATGAACGGCGGGTTAATTTACGTCAGGAACGAGCGGCTCATGGTGGATTTCAATCGCGCGCGCAAGATGATGGTTGAGACCCAGTTGCGCACGAGCAATGTCACCGATCGGCGGCTGCTCGCCGTGATGGGGCAGGTGCCGCGCGAGCGGTTCGTGCCGGCCCGCCGCAAGGAACTCGCCTATATCGACGAAGTGCACCCGCTGGAGACGCGGGGCGCGCCGCGCTACCTCTCTGCACCGGCGCCCTTTGCCAAGTTGCTGCAGTTGGCGGAAGTGAAAACGGCGGATAAGGTGCTCGATCTCGGGTGTGGGTCCGGATATTCCGCGGCCGTGCTCGCCGGGCTTGCCGCGTCGGTCGTCGCAGTCGAGAGCGATGCGGAACTCGTCGTCCGGGCTCGCGATACGCTTGCCGAACTCAATATCGGCAATGTCAGCGTCATCGAGAGCCCGGTCGAGACCGGTGCCCCGCAGATGGGGCCGTTCGATGTCATTATCGTTGAGGGCGCGGTGGATGCCGTGCCCGAAACCCTGTTCGCGCAGCTCAGCGAAGGCGGGCGCATAGTAGCCCTGCTCCGCAGCGGCGCGACCGCAATTGCGCATCTCTACGTGAAATCGGGCACAGAAGTGGCCGGACGCGCCGAGTTCAACGCCAGCCTGCCGCCGCTCCAGCCGCAGAAGCGCGCTGATTCGTTTGTGTTCTAAGTGCCATAAAAGAGCTTTATGCAACTGACTGACGCCCCAACAGTGTTGCTGCTCAAACACTTGGGACGAAAAAATGCAGACCGAAGCCGGTGATTGTTGCCGCCCTTGTTGTTAACCCCAAGTACGCGTCGTAGTGTGATGGGGCTGGAGACCTTGCCAATGTCGTCTTTTAAAGTGTTGCGCGCGAGTGCGTTTGTTCTTGCCCTCGCCGCCTTTCCCGCCGGGGTACGGGCCGAGTCCCTCAAGGAAGCCCTGATCAGCGCGTATAAGTATAATCCAAACATTACCTCTGCGCTGACCAGCGTAAAAGTGGCCGCCGAGAATATTGCACTGCGGCAGGCGGGGCACCGGCCCACCATCGCGGCGGCATTGACCGCCCAGGACAGTTTTGCCGCAAGCACCAATCCGGGCCTCACCGGCGTTACCGATCCGAGCATGCAGCTGGGGCTGTCGTACTCGCAGACGCTGTTCGACAACGGCAAGACCGATGCAACGATCGCGCAGGCACAGGCGCTGACGGAAGTCGCGACGCAGGCGCTGCGCAATGAAGAGCAGAATGTGCTGCTCTCGGTGGTGAACGCCTATATGAGCGTGATCCGCGACACGCAGCTGGTGCAGTTGCGCTCGGACAACGTCAAGTTCTTCCAGACACAGGTCAATTCGGCGCAGGATCGCCTGCGCCTCGGCGAGGGCACCAAGATCGACGTGTCGCAGGCGCAGGCGAGCATGGCATCGGGCGTCGCGTCTTATAAGTCGGCGATCGCGAGCTTGCAGACCAGCCAGGCGAGCTACGCTCGCTGGGTCGGCCACAAGGCGAAGAACCTCTCCGACAGCTACAACTACGGCAATCTGCTGGCGCCCTCCATTGAGCAGGCGACTTCGCTGGCCGATGCGCGCCATCCGGCGATCCTCAGCGCCAAGGCGGCGATCCACGCGGCGCAGGCCGGTCTGGATGCGGCCGACGCCGCTTTCGGCCCGTCGCTGAGCGTGCTTGGTACGCTCTGCGGCCTCGGTTGCTTCGGCAACGGGTTTCCGAAGGACCCGGGTGGCATCGGCGGCAACGTCAAGCTGACGCTATCGATCCCGATCTACGCTGGCGGCGCGCTGGGCGCGTCGTCGCGCCAGGCCAATCTCACCCAGATCAAGAGCGAACTGGATGCGCAGGCAACCCGCGACCAGGTGCACGAAGCCCTGATCACGGCCTGGGCCACGCTGCAGAACGCCACAGCGCAGATCACCTCGGCCCAGTCAGCGCTCGACGCCAACCAGCTGGCGCTGCAGGGCGTGATCCAGGAGCGCGATGTCGGCCAAGCGACCACGCTCGACGTGCTCAACGCCCAGGCGCAGGTAACAACCGCCAAGGAAACGCTGATTTCGGCCAATTCGACCAAGGTCATCGCAGCGTTCTCGCTGATTGCCTCGGAAGGCCGCCTCTCGCCACGTGACCTGGCGCTCCCCGTCGAGGTCAAGACCGGCGCGAACTACGTCAAGCAGGTGGAAGACACCTGGGGCGAACTGCGCAGCCTGAAGTAGCCGCATCACAACGATTGTTGAAGGCCCGCCCGGGAAATCCGCGGTGGGCCTTTTTTCGTTTGCGGGGCTAAGGGAATTGCCCGGATGAACAGAGCTATGACGGGACGCGGTTTGAGCGTGCGGAAAGCGTTCCAGAGGCGGCTCTGTTCATAGCGCAATCCAGCCTTGCTGCGCTCCTGCCTACCCCCACCCTTGGCTGCCGCCTTCCCTCCGCACAAGGGGGAGGGAGCGCTGGAGCCGCAGCGGCCGTGCGGGGGGCAAGGGTGGGGGTTGCCACGAGTGCGGGGCCATCGTTCACACCCCCGTTGTTTCTAAAGGTACAAACACAATGCAGGCTTTGAAGTAACGGTCAGGCGTTATATCAATGGGTATTGTCGCGTTGAAATGGTGAGGACATTTGGCGGGACAAACAACTGCATTTCAATTGGGGGAATTGATGAGAAGCTTGCCTTATTGGTTTATCGGCCTGTCGACGCTCTTTGCCATTGTGGGCATGGGCGTCGGTATCTACATGGCCGCTTCGCAGGACCATATCCTGGCGTCGGCGCATGCGCACAATAACCTGCTCGGCTTCGTCGCCATGGCGCTTTACGGACTTTACTACAAGGCGGTGCCGATCGCGGCGCGGACAAGGCTGGCGGTCGTGCATTTCTGGCTGGCCTTTGCCGGCGCGTTGACGCTGGGGCCGGGCGTGGGCCTCGCGGTGACCGGCAGGGGCGAAACCCTGGCGTCGCTGAGCAGCATCATCGTGCTGCTGTCGATGGTGCTGTTCGCCTACATCGTCTTTGCCAACAGGCAGGGCCTGAAGGCGGAATAGGACTGCACAGAGTCGACGAGGCCGGCGGCGGGAGGGCCTGCCGGCTTCGTCGGAAGGCGTCATTAATCCGCCCAAGTTTCTTGGGGAGACAACCGCGGCGGGCTTCGCGTTGGTTCAAATGTTCTGCCGGGAGGTCTATGGTTATTAATACGAATCAGCAGTGAGCGCTGTTTTTGGAATCGTCTGTGCCGCGTCACATGGCACCGAAGTGAGGCAATTATGAATAAGCCTGCGCCCAAAGAGCCGTCGATGGATGAAATCCTGTCATCCATCCGGCAGATCATCGCCGATGATGACGCGACTGCCGCGCCTCGCAAAGCGGCAATGCCGACGCCGGCGAACTTGCGGCCCGCACCAATCATCCCGCCGTCGTCATTGCCTCCGGCCGGCGCGAGCGCTGAAGAAACGCCCGCAGACACGCCGCTGACCTGGGACGCGCTCTCCGACGTCGCGGGCGAAGCAGAGGACGCGCCGTTCGCGCTCTCCGCCGCGCAGATCGTCGGCGAATCGGAGGCGGAAACCGATGACAGCGAGCCGCTGACCTCCTTCGCCGCCTATGTCGGCGACACCGACACGGGTATGGAAGACGAGCCAATGGCCGGCGCCGCGCTTGTGGACCCGGATGACATCGCGTTCGAGCCCGAGCGCCCCACCGAACCAGAGTCCGAACCCATGTTCCAGCAAAAGATCGAAGCCGAGCTGCCGGCGCCGCCGTCATTCGTTGCATCGCGCCCGATGCCCAGCGCCGCACAGGCCGCGCCCATGCCGGATCCGATGCTGAGCACGGACATCACCTCGCAGTTGATCGAGCCGGCGACGGATGCTGCGGTGCGGCACACGTTTTCGAAATTGAACAATATCGGTTTCAGCAATCAGGGGCAGAC
>JAQGKB010000096.1 GCA_028290345.1 Hyphomicrobiales bacterium
CACCGGTTGGTCGCGCAGCAGGCGCTGAAGCGCCTCGGGCTCGACGCGGTGTGGCTGCTGGTGTCCCCCGGTAACCCGCTGAAAAACCATCACGAACTGGCCCCCCTTGCCGATCGCGTCGCGGCCACCCGCGCCGTCATGCAGCATCCGCAGATCAAGGTGACCGGTTTTGAGGCCGCGCACGGCTTCCGCTACACCTACGACACGCTGAAATTCCTCAAGGCCACCCACCCCACCGCTCATTTCGTGTGGATCATGGGCGCTGACAATTTGCGCGATTTCGATCGCTGGGAGCGCTGGCGCGATATCGCCCGGCTGATGCCGATGGCGGTCTACGTCCGTCCCGGCTCGTCGCGTCTCGCCCCGTTCAGCAAGGCGGCCACCACGCTGGCCCGCTACCGCATCGACGAAGCCGATGCAAAACTGCTCGCCGGTTGCCGGGCGCCCGCCTGGGTTTACCTGCACGGGATGATGTCGGGGCTCTCGTCGTCCTGGATCCGGGCCCGCCGAAATACTGCCAAAACCGCGAAATACACCGCAGCCCTTGCACAACAGGGCCGGGAACGCATATTATAGTTGTTACCGAAACGGGAACTACCGCGATCTTTACCGACGTGCGACCCATTCGATCAAACCAGCAAGGACTAATGAACCAAGCATGACCCGTGCTTTTCAAGCGTGGGCAGAGGGCATTCGCTGATGACCCCTTCGCCCCAGACACCGACCATCGAAGCAGCGCCTACGCCTCAAGTCCAGATGATTGACGTGATCCTTCAGAGCCTTGACGACGCCAAGGCGGAACAGACCGTCGCCATCGACATCACCGGAAAATCGTCCCTGTCCGACCACATGGTCGTGACCTCCGGCCGTTCGCATCGCCATGTCGGCGCCGTGGCCGATCAGGTTGCGCGCGCCCTGCGCGAGGCCGGATTTGGCAAACCCCGCATCGAAGGCCTGCCGCATTGCGACTGGGTTCTGGTCGATAGCGGCGACGTGATCGTCCATATCTTCCGGCCTGAAGTGCGCGAATTCTACAATATCGAGAAGATGTGGGCGGCCGATTTCGCCGCCGACGCGCAATAACCTGACGGCGAGCGATGCGCGTCCACATCGCCGCTATCGGGCGCATGAAGGCTGGCCCGGAGCGTGAGCTCGCGGCGCGCTATCTCGAGCGCGCGATCGGCAGCGGCAAGCCGCTCGGACTCACTGGGTTCGACGTCAGCGAGTTGCCTGAATCCCGCAACTCCAGCGTGCCGTCGCGCAAGAGCGACGAGGCCAAGGCGTTGCGCGCGACCTTGCCGGAAGGCGCGCTGGTGGTGGCGCTCGACGAGCACGGCAAATCCATCGGTTCGGAAGCGCTGAGCCAGCAGATCGGCCGCTGGCGCGATGCCGGCAAAGCCGCCGTCAGTTTCGTCATCGGCGGCGCGGATGGGCTCGATCCGGGTTTCATCGCCGATGCGGAGTTGGTGCTGTCGTTTTCCCCGCTCACCTGGCCGCACCAGTTGGTGCGCATCATGCTGGCCGAGCAGCTTTACCGCACCACCACCATTCTTGCGGGCCACCCCTATCACCGCGGCGAATAAAGGCTTGCGCCGCGCCATTCTTGTGACAAACAGATGCGCCCTCTTGCACCCTGGCTTTGCTATGGTGCGAGGGCTGATTCGGAGGAAAGGCGCTCGATGACGGAACGCGGTGGTTTGTGGTTGCGCGTCGCTGTGCTGGGCCTCGGGCTCGCCTGCGTTTGCGGCCCCGCCGCGTTCGCGCAAACGATGCTGCCCGTAGCACCTCCGGCGCCTGCCGCCGCTCCGGCTACGCCCGCTCCCCCTGCCGATCCGGCAGCAAACGCCGCCACTCCAAAGCCGCCCGATGCTGCAAAGCTCGAAGACAGCCAGTCGGCGCTGGAAAAGCTCGAAGCCACCATTTCCGTCAGCCAGGGCCGCCGCGACCAGTTGCAGCGCGAGATCGACCAGATGAATGGCGCCCGCACCAAGCAGAGCGCCGCCCTGGTTGCCGCCGCCCAGCGCGTCAAGCTCGCCGAAATCGAAGTCAGCTCGATGGAGGAGCGGCTCGCCGCGCTGATCAAGTCGGAGGGTGAGGTGCGCAACCGGCTGGATGGCGCCGACGCCACCATCTCCAATCTGCTGGCGGCGCTGCAGCGCGTGTCGCGAAATCCTCCGCCCGCCCTGCTGGTCGAGCCGTCCAGCGCGCTCGGCTCGGCGCGCAGCGCCATGCTGATGTCTTCGATTCTGCCGCAATTGCGCGCCAAGGCCGATACGGTAGTGGCCGATCTCAAGCATCTCGGCGAGATCAAGACGCAGGCACTGGACCAGCAAACCCAGCTCAAGGCCAATTTCTCCACCCTGGAGGAAGAGCAGCTCCGCATCGCCACCCTGATCAGCGCGCGCAAGCAGGGCGTCGACGTCGCCAGCGCGCAACTGGCCGATGAGCAGAAGCAGGCCGAGCAACTTGCCGCCAGGGCGGCGACGCTCAAGGACCTCATCGCCAGCCTCAGCAAGCGGGTCAGCGCCGTCACGGCCGCGGCGAACGCCACGCAGGCGGCCAATTCCGGCACGACGCCCGGCAAGCTCGATCCCGAAACCATCAAGGTGGCGCTCGCCAATACCGCGCGCACCGCGCCCGCGGTTCCGTTCGCCGACACGCATGGCTACCTCACCCTGCCGGCCGGCGGCGTCGATGTGCTCGATTTCGGCGCTGGCGACGGCCTTGGCGGCATTTCCGAGGGGCTGTCGCTGGCGACCCGCGCCGAGGCGCAAGTCGTGGCCCCCGCCGACGGCACGGTAATTTATAAGGGCCCTTACCTCAATTATGGCCAAATCGTCATACTAGATCCCGGCCAAGACTACACCATCCTATTGGCCGGCTTGGCGACCGTATCGGTCGACATCGGCCAGTTCGTGCTGATGGGTGAGCCTGTCGGCGCTATGGGATCACATACAATTGGTCACACCGTTACGACGAGCGCTGGCGTCTCGCGCCCAACGCTTTATATTGAACTGCGAAAGAACAATGTGCCTGTCGATCCGACCGGATGGTGGGCCCCTCAATCCAACCCGACCCAAAGTGGATAAACCTTGATGAGTTTGTCGCCAGTCCGCGCCGCTGCCCTTGCATTTGTCCTGGCTCTTTCGGGCGCCCCCGCGCTCGTCTCCGCCCAGGAGCAGCCGGCACCGGCACCCACAGCGCCCGCGGATAAGACCCCAGTGGCGCCGGCTGACCAGAAGCCGGCGATCCCGCCCGTGGTAAAGCCGCCTGCGGTAACGCCAGCCGCGCCGGCGACCCCGCCCGCTACCACGCCATCCAAGCCCGCAACCCCGGCCAATCCCGCGCCACCCAGCCCCGATGCACCGGCACCGGCCGCCGCCCCGGCCGATACGACGCCGGCCAAGCATCCGCGCAAGGCCTCGGAAATCTATTCCGATCTCGATCTCTTCGGCGAAGTGTTCGACCGCATCCGTGCCGAATACGTCGACGCACCGGACGAAAAGGAACTGATCCATGCTGCGCTGAACGGCATGCTGACCTCGCTCGATCCGCATTCTGGGTATCTGGCGCCTCAGGCCTATTCCGACATGCAGCAGGATACCTCCGGCCAGTTCGGCGGCCTCGGCATCGAAGTCACCATGGAAAACGGCGTGCTCAAGGTCGTCTCCCCCATCGATGACACGCCCGCGGCTCGCGCCGGCATCCTGCCCAACGATTTCATCGTCGAGCTGGATGGCGTGCAAGTTCAGGGCCAGAGCCT
>JAQGKB010000099.1 GCA_028290345.1 Hyphomicrobiales bacterium
CACAGACATAGTCAGCCGCGCGGCAATTTACAAATGCCGGCTTGCTCTGGCGCGAGGCCGATTTATCTAGCGGTGCGTCCGCTGCTTGGGCATGCTGCCGGGGAAAGCTGTTCCTGGGAGGAGAGCATGGGCAATCTTGTCGAGGAACTCGTCGATGCGATGACGCTCGACGAGCAGGTGAGCCTGCTGTCGGGGGAGGATTTCTGGTCCACTCCGGCCATCGAACGGCTGGGTATCGGCAAGATGCGGGTGACGGACGGCCCAAACGGCGCGCGCGGCGGCGGATCGCTGATCGGCGGCGTCAAATCAGCGGCATTTCCGGTGGGAATTGCGCTGGGCGCGACCTGGAACGTCGAGCTTTTGGGCGAAATCGGCGCGGCGCTGGGTGAGGAAGTCAAATCCAAGGGCGCGCATGTCTCGCTGGCGCCGACGGTCAATATCCATCGCTCCGTCGCCAACGGACGTAATTTCGAGTGCTATTCGGAAGATCCGATCCTGACGGCGGACCTGGCGACGGCCTATATTGTCGGCCTGCAGGGGCAGGGGATTTCCGCGACGATCAAGCATTTCGTCGGCAATGAATCCGAGATCGAGCGTACCACAATCAGCTCGGAAATCGACGAGCGCACGCTGCGCGAACTCTACCTGATCCCGTTCGAATGGGCGGTGAAGAAGGCGGGCACCTGGGGGGTGATGAGCTCCTACAACAAGCTCAACGGCACCTATACCAGCGAGAACCCGTGGCTCTTGACCACGGTTCTGCGGAAGGAATGGGGTTATGACGGCATTGTCATATCCGACTGGTTCGGCTCGCATTCGACGGCGCCGACCATCAATGCCGGGCTTGATCTCGAAATGCCGGGGCCGTCGCGGGATCGTGGCGCCAAGCTGATCGCGGCGGTGGAGAGCGGCGACGTCGAGAGGGCAAGTGTGCGCCGGCGGGCGCTCAATGTGCTGCGGCTGATGCAGCGTGTGGGCTCGCTCGATGACCATCGCGAGCATGTGGAGCGGGCGGACGATCGGCCGGAGCATCGCGCGCTGATCCGGCGGGCGGGCGCCGAAGGCATGGTGCTGTTGAAGAACGATGGCGCGCTGCCGCTGCACCCGGCGACCATGGGCAAGATCGCTGTGATCGGGCCCAACGCGAAGACGGCGCAGATCATGGGCGGCGGGAGCGCCCAACTCAATCCGCACTACCGGATCAGCCCCCATGACGGGCTCGCGGCCGTGGTGGGCGAAGGCCGGCTCCGCTACGCCGAGGGCGCGACGAACCGGCGCTTCGAGCCGCTGCTGGAAGGGGAGTTCCAGCTTGAATTCTACGACTCGACTGATCTTTCCGGGCCGGTGGTGCATCGCGGCGTGCAGACCAATGCGGAGGGGTTCTGGATCGGTGCGGTCGGCGGTGGCAAGGTGGATCCGGCGGCTTATTCCGTGCGGCTGACCGGCAGCTACACCCCGGCCGAAACTGGCGAGCATCGGGTCGGCGTGTTCAGCGCCGGCTTTGCGCGGGTCTTCGTTGACAACCTGCTGGTCACCGATGCCTGGAGCCATTGGACGGCCGGGCGAACCTATTTCGAGGAAGGGTGCGACGAGGTGGTCGGCTTGGTCCTGCTCGAGGCTGGCGGCACCTACAAGGTGACGATCGAGTTTGCGACGAAGCGCGCCAAGACCCTGAGCTTTGCGGCGTTCCACGTCGGCATCGGCCTGCCGCTCGGGAACGAGGCAATTGCGGCCGCGGCGGAAGCGGCGCGGGACACGGCGACGGCACTGGTGTTCGTCGGCCGCAATGGCGAGTGGGATACCGAGGGCAGCGATATGCGCGACATCATGCTCCCTGGACGGCAGAACGAACTGGTGAGCGCGGTGGCCGCCGCCAATCGCAACACCATCGTGGTGCTGCAGACGGGCGGGCCGGTGGAAATGCCGTGGCTCGACGAAGTCGCGGCGGTGATCGAGGCCTGGTATCCTGGGCAGGAAGCCGGCAACGCTATCGCCGACGTGTTGTTCGGCACGGTCGAGCCGGGCGGGCGGCTGCCGCAGAGCTTCCCGGTCCGTTGGGAAGACAATCCGACGCGCTCGCAGGACGCTGAGGTCTATCCCGGCCTCAATGGCAAGGTCCGTTACGAGGAAGGCGTCTTCGTTGGATACCGGCACTATGAAAAGATCGGAATCGCGCCACTGTTCCCGTTCGGGTTCGGGCTGAGCTACACGCGATTTGCGCTCTCCGACTTCGCAGTCGATAGCAGCGGCTTTGAAGCTGATGGCTGGGCGGTGGTGTCGGTCACCGTCACCAACACGGGCGAGCGCGCTGGCTCCGAGGTGGTACAGCTCTATGTCGGCGATGATCAAGCGAGCGTGACGCGGCCGGCAAAGGAGTTGAAGGCCTTCGCCAAGGTCGCGTTGGAGCCGGGCGAAAGCCAGCGCGTGGAGCTTGAACTGGATGCACGGGCTTTCGCCTTCTATAGCGTCAAGGCCGCGCACTGGCTGGTCGAGGCAGGGGCGTTCTCACTGCATGTGGGAATTTCGGCGACCGCCATCCAATTCACCGAGAAACTCAGCCGCGCGACGACACTGATGCTGCCGGTCTAGTCGACAGCCGGCGCAAGCGGCACGACCCCCGCCTTTGCTGCCGCCTTCCCTCCCCGCAAGGAGGAGGGGACGCCAGTTTGCGACGGCGGTGGTGTTTCCCCCCTTGGGGAGCACGAGCGGGTCACTCGGTCCATCTCCATCCCCGCACAGGGTGATGGCTGGGAGGGTGAGGCGAGCGGTTTAAGCGGCTTGCGTACGCGCGGCATTCCCGCCGTGCTCGGCCGCGTGCATGCCGATATAAAGATCCAAGCGATCGTCAGCGAGGCCGATGCCGCGCAGGACTTCGGCCATGAAGGTCACCGGCGCGGTGGCCGGTGCCGTGACGATCTTCTCCTCGATCACGGCATGGGGCACGTCGGCGTAGAGCGCTGCACCGCCATAGCCGCTTGCGTCGAGGTAGCCCTTGCCATTGCTGGTGTGGCGAACCGTGTCGAGTAGGCCGGTACGCGCCAGTGCCAGTGTGCCGTCGCAGATGGCGGCGATCAGCACGCCGTGGGTGCGGGCGTCGCGGACCAAGTTGGTGAGATCGGGCGCCAATGGCGATTGCCAGATACGCCCGCCGCAAATCACCAGAGCGTCTACGCGGCTGAGGTCGGTATCCTCGATGGCAAAATTGGGGATGATCCGCATGCCGCCCATCGAGGTGACCGGCGTGCCTCCCGGAGTCGCGAACTCGGTTTCGGCGCCATAAAACCCGCGGGCGACGCCGTTGAGCAGAGCGGTTTCCCAATCAGCAAAGCCTTCGGTAAAGAGGGTGACCAGGCGTTTCATGTCTTTGCTCCATGCAATTGAGCCTCAAGACTAAACCCCGGCCGCGTCAAAAAGTGGCAGCAGCGGTGTAAAGCATCGGAACTCGCCGTACGTGGCATTGAGGTTGGCGAGGGGCGCTGGTATGAGGTGGGAAGCACCACCCCTTGTTAGAGTCAGTCCCGGAGCATCGTCCCCGTGCAGTCCGTCAGGAAGTTTTTCCTCATTTTTGCAAGTCTCTGCGTCGCATGGGCTTGCAGCAGCCCGGCTCGGGCCAATCCAGAATTGCTGGTGGACATGCGGACCGGTGAGGTGTTGCACCAGACGGATGCGGGGCTGCCCTGGCATCCGGCATCGCTCACTAAGCTGATGACGGCCTATGTGGCGTTCCGTGCCATCGCCGCTGGCCGGGTGAGCCTCGATACCCCGGTGGTCGTGTCGCGCACCGCCTGGAACCAGGCGCCGGCGAAATCGGGGCTGCCGGTCGGCGCTTCGCTGACGATGAAAGATGCGCTTTACGTGATGATCGTCAAATCGGCGAACGACATTGCGTTGGCGATAGCCGAGACGGTCGGCGGCGGCACCGCGCAACCCTTTGTCGATCAGATGAATGCGACGGCCCAGGCTCTGGGCCTGACGGCCACGCATTACGACAACCCCAACGGCCTGCCCGATCCGGGACAGGTGACCTCGGCGCGCGATCTGGCTGTGTTGGCCTTGGTGATCCGTCGGGATTTTCCGCAATACCTGCCGATTTTCGCCACCACTCAGGTGACGCTCGGCAAATCGAAGCTCAAGTCGGAAAACAACCTGCTGACGCATTTCGAAGGCACTACCGGTATGAAAACCGGCTTCGTCTGCGCGTCGGGGCTCAACATGGTGGTAACGGTCGAGCGCAACGGGCGCGGCCTGCTGGCAGTCATTCTCGGCGGTGCGTCATCGCGCGAGCGGGGGGAAATGACGGCCGAAATGGTGTTGCGCGGCCTTGCCGGCAGCTATTCCGATACCGGGGTCAATATCGCGACCATTGCCAACGAGATCACCAAGCCGCCCGCCGACATGCAATCCCAGGTCTGCGGCAAGCAGGCCAAGGCTTATGGCAAGGCCCGCGCCGCGGCTTTCCCGATGGGTCTCAAGGGCAAGCCGAGCTATCTCAACGACAAGATCTCCGGCCCGGTCTACGTAGCGACCGCCATTGCGCCGGCAACGGCCGTAGCGGCGGTAAACCCGGATGCGCCCGGTGCGGCGGCCGAAGGCTCGGGTGAGCCGGTAGCGTCCAGCGCTGCGCTGGAAGCCGCTATCGCCGATGCACCGGTGCCGATGCCTCGTTTGGCGCGGAAAAAATAGCGCCGGTCACGGCGCGGGTTTGGTGATGGTGAAGCGCAGCACGTCGGCATCGCGCTCTAGGACGCAAGCGTAGCCGTTCTGCCGGCAATGCAGCGGAATGTCGATGCGGGCCATGTCGTCGGTCGCCAGCACGATCAGGGATTTACCGGGTGGCAGGGCGGCGAGCCGTTTTTCGGCCTTCAGCACCGGCAGGGGGCATTTCAGCCCCCGCGCGTCGATGACTTCCGGCGCTGACAGCTCAGTTGCCAATGAGCAAAACCCAATAGACGCCATAGCCCGAATTGGCGTTGTAGGCGACGCCGATGCCGCCCTTGGTCGCCGTCGGGGTGCTCAGCACTACCGCGTCGGCGCCGCTGTTGCGCCAGCCGGAGAAGGTTTCCGCAAACGTCGGATAGCCGGCGCTGACCCGCATGGCGGCAACGCCGTCGGGCTTTTTCGGCGCGGTACCGCTGGCTGCGTACTGACTGGCGAGAGCCTGCGCCTGCGTTTCCAACGCGGAATCGGAGGTCAGGTGACCCGAACCGGTGGTCGAGCGGTATTGGTTGACGATATCGAGCGCACCGGCCCGATCGAGGTTGGCGCCCGGCGCATCCATGCGCGCGACGAGGGCCGGCGCCAGTCCGCCCGCTGTCTCCCCCATGCAGGCCGCCAGCCCGAGGACCAGGACGGCGGCGGTCGCGAGGCGCAAAGCAAGGGCAGGCGAGGTCGGGCGCTGGGCGTCTATCATGCGGGGGTATCCTTTGGCTGGCTGTGCGAACACGCTAAGGCAAGTCGCTTAAAGTATTGTTCCCATTAGCGGGAAGACTTCAAAGCAGGGCGAGAATGCGTCGAGTTGGAGGAACCACCATCCGGATGTGTTTTTTCTGCGGCGGGGGGCTGGCGCTTCAACTGGGTCGGCGTCAGACCAGCGGCGACCGGCGGTGCGGATGCTCGGCGAAGGCCAGGTCCCGGGCCGTGGCGCGACGGTACATCTCGTCGAGATAAGGCCTGACCTCGCTCGCGCCTTCACGCATCGCGGGGCAATCTTCGCGGCGGAAGCGCTCGGCGGCCTCCGAAATTCGCCCGCGCATTTGCTCGGCATCGATCAGCGTCAGCCGGCGGTCGTGCATGACGACGCGGCCGCGGATGATCGAGGTCTTGACCGCTTCCGAGTTGACGCTAAAGGCGATCTGCTGGATCGGATCGTGCAGCGGCAGGAAACCCCAGTCATAGCGATCGAGCAGGATGACATCGGCCTGCTTGCCGACTTCGAGCGAGCCGACCCGGTCGCCGATCATGGCCGATCGCGCCGCCCCATGCGTGGCCATCTCATAGGCCTCATGGGCGGAAACCCAGCGGGTATAGTCGTGCGTGCCGATCTTATGCAGCGTGGCGGCGGCCTTGATCGCCTGGAAAATGTCGGCGGTATCGGCGGAAGCCACCCCGTCGCAGCCCAGCGCCACGTTGACGCCGGCCTCCTTCAGCAGCCGGATCGGGGAGACGCCCGAGCCGAGCTTGAGGTTGGCGAGGGGATTGTGGGTGATGGAACAGCCGGCCTCGCCCATGATGGCGATGTCATCCGCGGTCAGCCACACGGCGTGGTTCATGGTGAGCCGGTGCGTCATCGCGCCGACGTCTTTCAGGTGCGCGACGTGGGTCTTGCCATAAAATTCCTGCGCCGTGACGGCCTGGGTCTTGGTTTCAAGCACGTGGCAATGGATCGGCAGGTCGAGATCGGCCGACAGGCGGGCGACTTCGCCCATCAGCGCGCCCGAGCAGCGCTGCGGGCCGCACGGCCCGAGGATGATCCGCATGCCGTCCTTTTCGTGCCATCTGGCGTGGTGGTCGCGGAAGAGCGCAATCTGGTCCTGCCACGGCACCTGCGGAATGGCTTCGAGCCGCGCCTTGAGCTCGGGCGGGACGAGGTCCGCGATGAACGGCAGGCCGTTGAGGAAGGAATGATTCCACATCGAGGCGGTGATCGAGGCGCCGAGTCCGAGATCGCGGTACGCCGTGGCGGTTGCGTCCACCGCGTTGGGATCGCAGAACATGTTGATGCAGTCGTCCTGGAGGGTCGTGACCCCGGACATCACCGACACGATGCCTACCAGCATGGCGCGCAAATAGTGCTCTTCCCAGCTGAGGCTTCGCATGTTGAAGGGTGGATAGACTTCGGAGATCCAGAGCTCGAGCGGCAGGTTGTCGTACCGCCCCATCTCGAAACCCTCGTTGGAGTGCATGTGGGCATCGATGAAGCCGGGCAGCACCAGCGAGCGCGAGGCGTCGATGATCTCGAGATCGTTGCGGCCGGCCACGTCGAGGTCAGGACCGA
>JAQGKB010000112.1 GCA_028290345.1 Hyphomicrobiales bacterium
GTATGTCTGGGTGGATGCGCTGACTAACTACATGACCGCCGTGGGCTATCCGGATACCGAGAGCGCTACGTTCAAGAGATACTGGCCACATACGACGCATATCATCGGCAAGGATATCGTCCGCTTCCACTCGGTCTACTGGCCGGCCTTCCTGATGAGTGCCAATTTGCCATTGCCGCAGCGGGTGTTTGCGCATGGTTTTCTGACCGTCGACGGCAAGAAGATGAGCAAGTCGCTCGGCAACGTCATTGATCCGTTTGCGCTGATCGAGGAGTTCGGCATTGATCCGGTGCGGTTCTTCTTCCTGCGCGAAGTGTCGTTCGGCAATGATGGCGACTACAGCCGCGACAAGATCGTCAACCGTTCCAACGCCGATCTCGCCAACGACTTCGGCAATCTGGCGCAGCTCTCCTTATCTATGATCAACAAGAACTGCGACGGCAAGGTGCCGGCGCCGGGCGATTATGCGGACGCCGACAAGGTGCTACTCGACATGGCGGCCACGGCGCTCGAAAAAGCGACGACCGCCATGGACGGACAACTGCTGCACGAGGCGGTCGGCGCGATCTGGGAAGTGGTCGGCGATGCCAACCGCTATTTTGCGGCGCAGGAACCGTGGGCGCTGAAGAAGACCGACTTCAAGCGCATGGAAACGGTGCTCTACGTGACCGCCGAGATCATCCGCCGCATGGCCATCCCGTCGCTGGCGTTCATTCCGGATTCGGCTGGCCGGTTCCTGGATTTCCTCGCCGTGCCTGCCGAACAACGGCAGATCGCGTTTGCAAACGAAAGCGGCAAGCTGACGCCGGGCACGGTGCTGCCGCTGCCCGAGCCGGTGTTCCAGCGCTTCGAGCGGACGAAAGCCGAGTAGGCCATGCTGATCGACAGCCATTGCCATCTCGATTTCGAGGCCTTGAGCGGTGATCTCAATGGCGTGTTGGCCCGGGCCAAGGCGGCCGGGGTGGATGGCATGGTGACGATCTCGACGCGCGTCGAGGAATTCGCCAAGGTCAGGGCAATCGCCGAGCCGCATGAGCAGGTCTGGTGTTCGGTGGGTACGCATCCGCACCATGCCGACGAGGAACTGCACATCCAGACGACTGATCTGGTGCGGCTCTCGGCGCATCCCAAATGTGTTGCGATTGGTGAGGCGGGGCTCGACTATTTTTACGACAATGCACCGCGCGAGGCGCAGGCAACGGGGCTGCGCCGTCACATCGCCGCTGCCCGGGAGACCGGCCTGCCGTTGGTGATCCACAGCCGCGCTGCCGATGATGACATGGCGGCAATCCTCGAAGAGGAGAGCGGGGCGGGGACCTTCCCGTTTCTGCTGCACTGTTTTACGGCGGGGCCGGATCTGGCCCGCCGGGCGCTCGCGCTTGGCGGCTATGTTTCGTTCTCCGGCATCATCACCTTCAAGAACGCCGAGGAAATCCGGGAGGTGGCGGCCTTTGTTCCGGCCGACCGCTATCTCGTCGAAACCGACGCACCCTATCTCGCGCCCATTCCGCATCGCGGCCAATCGAACGAGCCGAGCTTTGTGCGCCATACAGCCGAGAAACTCGCGGAGGTGAGGGGCATATCCCTTGAGGTGCTCGGCGCGGAGACGACGCGAAATTTTGCGCGTCTGTTCAGCAAGACGGGACTTTGAGCATGGCCGCAGCTGAGCGCATCATTGCGACGATCCTTGGTTGCGGCTCATCTGGCGGCGTGCCGCGGGTCGGCAACGTGTGGGGCGAGTGCGATCCGCACAACCCGAAGAACCGCCGCCGCCGTTGTGCGCTGCTGCTCAGCGGCACCAGTGCCGGCAGCGACGTGCCGACGCAGATCATCATCGATACCGGATGCGACCTTCGCGAGCAGTTGCTCGATGCGCGGGTCAATCACGCCGACGCAGTGTTATATACGCATGAGCACGCCGACCACACGCATGGGATCGACGATCTGCGCGTGCTCGCGCTCAACAATCGCAGGCGGGTGGACGTTTATCATTCGCTGGAAGCCGGCAGGCGGCTGCACGAGGCGTTTGCCTACTGTTTCCGAGCGCCAACCGGGAGCGACTATCCGCCGATCCTCAACAGTCACGACATTGCCGCAGGCGACGAGATCGTCATCGACGGCCCGGGCGGCTCGATCGCCGTCGCGGCCTTTGCCCAGCAGCACGGCTCGATCATGTCGCTGGGCTATCGGGTTGGCGGATTTGCCTATTCCTGCGATCTCAGTGGCATTCCGGAAGAGTCCCTGCCGGCCGTATCCGATCTCGATATCTGGGTCATCGACGCCTTGCGGCCGTTTCCGCATCCGAGCCATCTGAGCCTGCCGGAATCGCTGGACCTCATTGCAGCACGGGCGCCGCGCCAAGCGGTCCTCACCAACCTCAACATCGAGTTGGACTACGCCCACGTCGAGGCGACGACGCCGGCCAATGTTACGCCGGCCTTTGACGGCATGCGGATCGACGTCACCGCCGGCCGGATCATCAGCGCCCTTTAAGTACTCCGCTGTGGGTTAGCCCGCGATCGGTTCCAAAAGGGCCGCATTTCCCCCGCAGGTTCAGATTCGGTCGATTATGTCCTGCATTTGAGCAAAGTTTCGTGCAGCGCCGGCCCATTGCAACACATCCGCGGGTCATCGCCAAGATGATGACCCAAGATCACAACTTGGGACCATTATTCCTTATGCCGCATACCTATTACATCAACTCCGCCACTGGCAGTAATGCCAATGTCGGCACCTCGACCAGCACTCCCTTCAAATCGATCACCGCATTGAACAACCTGACGCTGCATCCTGGGGACAGCGTCCTCCTGGCGCGCGGCGCCAGCTTTTCCGACCAACTGACGGTCAAGAACTCCGGCGTCTCGGGCAATCCGATCACCTTTGGCGCCTACGGGCAGGGTGCCGCGCCGGTGATCAAGGGACCGGCGACGGGTGTTTACAGTTCCGGCACTCACGACGTAGTGGTGCATGACATCGCGATCGCGCACACCTCCGGTTATGCGGTTCTGGGGCGCAACGTCTCGAACTGGACAATCGACAATGTCGCCGTTTCCAGCACCGGGTCCGCGACGCATGCGGGATCCGTCTCGTTCGAGAACAGCTCCAATGTCACGGTGAAGAACAGCACTATCAGCGGGGTGACCGGGGACGGTATCCTAATCAATGGCGGGCATGGCATCACGGTGGCCAACAACACGGTCGGCACGGTCCAGGGGCCAGCCGCCGACAACGTGCAGATCGGCGCCGCAACTGGCGTTACGATTACCGGCAACCATCTCGATATGAGCGGCACCACAAACTCCACCAAGGGGAACCTGGTCGTCAACAAGTCGGACGGCGTCGATATCGAGCACAACACGCTGGTTGGCGGCAAGTACGGCGCCAGCGTCAACTCGAACAACGTCACGATCGCATCGAACGATATCCACGGGCAAAAGGGTTATAGCTGGAGTTTTGGCGTCGGGCTGGCAGAGAATTGGAACGTCAAGAACTACAACATCCATGACAACAACATTCACGATGTGGCCCGGGGCGTCGCGGTCACCGGCGCCAGCACGACCTTGTGGCGCGAGAATATCGACGTGCACAACAACACGTTCTCTCACATGGGCACTGCCGCTCTGGTGGTCGACCGCAATGCGAGCGGCGATTTCCTCAACAACCACGTGAGTGCGGATAGCACGGCGACGCAGATCTCCAGCTGGATCGCGCAACAGGGCAAGTTCCCGGTCAGCGGAACCGTGACCGATACTGCCACGCCGCTGGTGGCGCATACCGCTTTCGCCACGCTGAGCACCAATGCCGCGCAGGTCAGCGGCGGTTTGCTAGCCAACGATACGAGCCCCTCGAACAGCACGCTTTCGGTCAGCTCGGTCGATGGCCATGCAGTCGGCAACGGGCTGGACGTCGCCGGCAAATACGGCACCGTCTCTATCGATGCGAACGGAAACTTCGTTTTCCACGCCGATGCCAAGGCAACGGCCGGCATCAGCCAGCCAGTATCGGATACATTCTCCTACGTGGTGACGGACGGCCATTCGCAGGCCCAAGCCAACCTCCTGATCGATCTGGCGGCGGGCGACCACAGTGGACCGCACGCTGTAAACGACGCGGCAAGTGTGAGCGTGCACGGCACCGCATCCGGCAATGCGCTCGCCAACGACCAGCACCCTTACGGCGATACGCTGTTCCTGAGGTCGATCGGAGATGCGAAGATCGGTTCGGGTTCCTCGGCCGATGTTGCGGGCCTTTATGGGACGTTGCACATTGCGGCCGACGGTGCCTTTACCTACGCTGCGGACGCCTCAAAGTTCGGCGTCGCCGGCGGTATGCTGCACGACAGCTTTACCTACAAGATGTCGGACGGCATTGCCCAGGACAGCGCCAGCCTGGGGTTCACGATCGATCCGCACACGGTTTCCGCCCAGGCTACCTCGGATTTCCACATCTGAGAGTAGCGGCCGTCGCAAAATCGCTTGTTCTTGATATGTTCTATGGTAGCATGGATGCCAAACAGTCAGGGCAGACGATAGAGCGATGGCACAACGAACCGGCAGCGCCGACTTGCCGCTCCATGGCGGCTATGTCCCGAAGTGGCTGAGCAGTCGCATGACACGGCTCGGCGCTGTCATAAGCCAGGCGATCGTCTACGAATATGGGCGGGACGAGTTGCTGCGTCGCTTGGCGCATCCTTTCTGGTTCCAGTCCTTCGGGGCGGTGATGGGCATGGATTGGCACTCCTCCGGCATCACCACCAGCGTGATCGGCGCGCTCAAGCGAGGGCTGCGGCCCCTGGAAGGCGAGCTTGGCATCCATGTCTGCGGCGGTCGCGGCAAGCATTCTCGGCAGACGCCGCAGGAACTGCTGACCATCGGCCAACGCGTGGGGTTTGACGGCGCGGCCCTGGGCCAGACCAGCCGGCTCGTGGCCAAGGTCGATAGCGCCGCCGTGCAGGACGGGTTCGATCTCTACCTGCACGGCTTCATCGTGACCGATGACGGCCATTGGGTCGTGGTGCAACAGGGCATGAAGGGCGAAACCAAGCAGGCGCGGCGTTATCACTGGTTGTCGGAGGGGCTGCAAAGTTTTGTCGATTCGCCTCATGCCGCCATTGATGGCGAAGGGCAGGGCGAGATCGTCAATCTCGCCGACAGGCGTGCCCGGCGCTCCCGGCAGGCGCAGATCGATCTCTTGGGCAGCCTCGGCCCGGACGGCATCGTGCGGCAGATCGAGGATATCGAAGCGCCTGGACGCGCCCCCAAGGCCAGCTCGCTGCCGGACGAGCCGTTCCTGCCGCACCTGATCATGCCCGAGCATCACGATGTGCGCCCGAGCGACGTGA